>REDM01000029.1 GCA_007693485.1 Spirochaetaceae bacterium | reverse complement strand
TGGTCCCACCATGATGAGAGTGTTCGCATCTACGCGTTGGCCCGCATCAAGAGCTGCCGGCGGGATACGGCACGCTTCAATCGTCCGAAGGATTTTCGCGCAGAGGACTACATCGACCCGTCATTTGGGATCTTCCTGAAAGAGGAACCGATCGATGTCGCCATTCGATTCGAACCACCGGCTGCCTCAAAGATTCAGGAACGAACGTGGCACCCCAACCAGCGCATTGAGAAGGGTGACGATGGAAGCATCATTCTGCACTACACAACCAATCAGCAGACGCAGACGCTGTTCTGGGTTTCAAACTGGGGACCAAACGCACAGATTCTCAGCCCTCCGGAGCTGCGTGCCCGCGCGGCCCAGTGGTTTCGAGCAACAGCGGAACAGTACGCGGAAGAGTAGGACGCGGGTACGATCCGAGTCCCGGCGTCATCCATACCCGTCTCTCTTGCGCCATGTCCCGTTTCCGGAGTCCAATGTGGGATGATTCTGTCGCCATAACGCGGTATAGTAGATCAAGAAAGAGTCGAGGTGATCATGAAGACAGAGTTCAATGTCGTGATCGAGAAAGATCAGGATGGGTATTACGTTGCATCTGTACCAACGTTGAAAGGCTGCCACACCCAGGCGAAATCCTTGGACGTTCTGATGAAACGTATCCAGGAAGCTATTGAGCTCTGCCTTGAGGTTGAGGAGCCGGTCTCCAATGAGTTCATCGGCGTTCAGCGAGTGACCGTGACAACGTGAGCACGTACTCCTCGCTGAACGGGACGCAACTGATCAAATCACTTCGCCGCCTCGGATTCGAAGTGGCTCGCGTAAAGGGAAGTCATCATTTTCTGAGGCACCCCGACGGAAGGTGCACCGTAGTGCCTGTCCACCGGGGTGAAACTATCGGCCGGGGGCTTCTCTCTCAGATTCTTCGTGATTGTGAAATCACGAAAGATCAACTTCAGAGAGACCGGTAAGTAAACGCGAGCTGGGACATCCCTCCCAGCCGAGACCCCGTACGTCCCCTCCCGCCTACTCAACTTCGTGATACTCACCAAACGAGTGCTCTTTCCAGCGCACCCACGTGGGGGTTACCGCAACATGGACCAGGTTTGGATCGTGCTCGTCCTTGAAGAGCCCTTTCGCGCCGGGGTGGAGGCGCAGGAGTTCCCGCTTCTTTTCGGCACCGCCTGAGATATCCACCGTGCCTGTGACGCGCAGATGGTTCTTCTTCTCATCCACCCAGCAGAGTTCCACCTTGTCATTCTGCTGGAACTCCTGCACTTTGCCGCTGATTGTAAACGTGCTGCACCAGAACTTGAAGTCATCGGTAATCACAAACTTCATCGGTCTCACCCGTGGTTGCCCGCCAACGCACGTCGCCATCTGACAGTACCCGGCACTCTTCACAATTTCTCGCGCTTTCTCTCGTGACATGGGTGCATGGTATCACAGCGGCACCGTCTCGTGGAGCGCTGTGCCATTCACCGCGCATAACTCATCCCTTGGTCCCTCACCCGACCCGGTGCTATACTGTACCCGAGGCTGCCGCATGATTCGCCGCATGGTACCGCCGCTGAGTGAGGCGGAACAGAACGAAGTTCTCGAGAAGAAGCTGGGCTGGCTGCTGGATGCGTGCACGGCGAAGGCGGCGCTGCCGCTTCGGATCTACGTGTTTGGTTCTGCCGCGCGAGGAGAGTTGCGTGAAGACTCGGACGTCGATATCGCACTGGTGTTCGCAGACGAGCAGACGATGGCGAAAGCCAGGAAGGCCGTCTCCCGTTCGCCTCGTACCGACCTGTGGCCCGTCGATCTGCTGTACTTCACTCAGGAAGAGTTCCAGGCGCGAGCGAAGATCGGGGGGGTGTGCATGTTGATTCGCGATGAGGGTCGAGTCCTGTGGGAGGCCGCGTGAACCCGAAGAGCCAGGAGCGGGTCTTCCCGCGGGCCTACGCCGGTGAGCTGCTGCGCATTGCCCGGGGCGACCACGACAGTGCGTCGTTTCTTCGGTCCGGCCTTGCCTCCGAAGGTGTGCGCGCCGAAAACGTCGCCTACCTCTTTCAGCAGGCAATCGAAAAGGCGCTCAAGGCGGCACTCTGCGCACTCGGGCGCCCCGTTCCCCGCACATGACAATTCTCACCCCCCAAATCTGACATTCGACACTATTACAATACGTTACTTTCCCGTATGCTGCTTCCGGTAATGCCAAAAAACACGAGGAAGCATATGAACCAAACCCGACGCCCGATATGGCGAATCATTCTTCGCGTGCTGCTGGTACTCCTGGTGGTAATTGGAGCTGCCGGGGTTGGTGGCTACCTCTACCTGCGCAACAGCGAGTGGTGGATCGCCGTGACGCTCTTTCACAACGACCATCGGGCCGAGAACTTCCGCACCATGCACGAGCTGTTTCCCTCGCGCCGGGTGGCGGCCGGAACCGACGTCTGGGCGTTTGCGCACCCCGTCGGCCAACTCACGCTTCCGGAGAGTTACCGGTTTGGCGGCGAGGCACGCTCGCTCGAGGGGTTTCTGACTGAGAGTGAAACTACCGGGCTGCTGGTCGTTCGCGATGGGGCAATCGTTCACGAGTGGTACGCCGACGGTTACCACGAAGAGTCGGTCGTCACGTCGTTCTCCATGACCAAATCGGTTGTCTCGGCGCTGGTAGGCATTGCAATCGACGACGGCTACATCCAATCCGTGCGCGATTCCATCACCGATTACGTTCCCGAGCTGCGCGGAAGCGGATACGACGGGGTTTCCATTCACGACGTACTGACGATGTCATCCGGCGTTGCCTTCAGCGAAGACTACGAATCGATGTTCTCGGACCTCATGTGGCTTCCGATTCGGGTGTTTGGATTCCAGCACCCGGTAACCGATGTCCTGGCCGAACTCGAGCGGGAACGCGAACCGGGCACCTACAACAACTACATCAGCAGCGATTCAATTGCCCTCGGGCTCCTGGTTTCGCGCGCCACCGGATCAACCGGGGCCGACTACCTCTCACGCACCATCTGGGTGCCCGCCGGCATGGAGGGCGATGCGTGGTGGAACACCGACTACCACGGCAACGAACTCGGGCACGCCTTTCTGGGTGCCACACTCCGCGATTACGCCCGGTTCGGTCGGCTCTACCTGAACGAAGGCCGTCGTGACGAACGGCAGATCATCCCCGCGGAGTGGGTCCATGCATCGGTGAACCCCACCGAGCCGCACCTGCAACCCGGTGAGAACCCGGACTCGTTCTGGACCTTCGGGTACGGCTACCAGTGGTGGAT
>REDM01000105.1 GCA_007693485.1 Spirochaetaceae bacterium | reverse complement strand
TCACGAAGGGGTGGGAGAGTAGGTCGTCGCCAGACTTTTTTTGTGCCCTCAGCCCTATACCACATCACACTTTTTCCGTAACACCTCAGTATCTGGATCCAGATCCTTGATCAACGTGCCGCACTTGAGAATCGGGCGAGCTCGTCGGTCGCGAACGCCGGGACGCTTCCGTCCAGCCCGGACTCTCCGACCGTGGTTACCGTCCCAATCTCGGTGGCGCTGATTCCCTGCTCCACGCATTCGGAGTGAAATTGTGAGGAAGCGTGCGCAGATACCACAACAAGCAGCGAGCCGGAACCGATCAGGCCGAGAGGGTCGATGGAGAGTGCCTTCGTGATGATCCGCGTTTCCTCCGCGATGGGGATGCGATCTCGCTCGACGAGGAAACGAATCCGGTGAGCGCGCGCCATCTCGCGCAGGGCGGTTGCCACACCGCCCTCGGTGACGTCGTGCAGGGCACGGGTTCCGGGTTGCTGCCACGCAACGGTTGCCTCGTGCAGTACCGAGAGCTTTGACCGCCAGTCTGCCGCGGTATCGATAACCTGGGGGCGTACGCCGCGATGGATGAGGACGTCTCGATAGTGCGAAGCGAGGATGAACGTTCCCTCGATTGCAGCCGACTTGGTGAGAAAAAGACGGTCTCCCGGCTGGATTGACGGATTGGGGTGGGGGATCGGTTTCTGAGTGATGAGGCTGCCGAAGACGGTAGCGGCAAGCACCGGGCGGGTGACGGAGTCGGTGATTTCGGTGTGTCCCGCCACAAGCGCGATTCCCACGGCAGCCGCTGCGCGATCGACGCCGCGCACGACGGCATGGACGTCATATTCGGTTGTCTCCGGCGGAAAGAGCGCGGTGAGGGTCAACCAACGCGGCGACGCCCCCGAGCAGGCGAGGTCGTTGGCGTTGATGGTGACCAGCAGATCGGCAGGATCATCGGTGGCGAAGGTGATGGGGTCGCACGTGATAGCCAGGGGGGAGGCGGAATTGGTGCCAATCACTGCGCTGTCGATACCGATGCCCGGGCCAACGAGCACATCGCTTCGCTGTGCTGCGCTGATTGCAGAGCTCAGAAGCGGTTCGAGAACGGAATTGGGAACCTTGCCCTGCTGCAGACGGCAATGGCGCTGTAACAGAGGGCGCAGCTCAAGGAGCGCGGATACACAGTAGTCGGGCCGGACATCGGCGGGAAGTCCGGCGATTTGTTGCGGCGGGGAGCCGTTCTCCAGCGACTCGCGGGACTCTTGCGAGAGAAAGCACGTCCAGCTTCCCGCTTCGCGACCGGCAACAACGTCGTCGCGGTAGTCTCCGACCATCAGCGTTCGCTCGGGCAGCACACCCATGCGGCCGGCGGTGTACCGAACCGAGTCTCCGTGGGGTTTTACGGAAACCGGGTCGTCTCGCGAAACGATGGCATCGAAGTGGGACGGAGAAAGCTGCGAGAAATTGTGCAAGGCACGAAACACGGAATCCGTGGTGTTTCGTGTGAGAATCCCTACGCGATAGCCCTTTTCGCGTAGCTCCAGCACCAGCTCCTCGGCGCCAGGAGCGGGTTTTGACGCGTCGGCAGCGACCCGCTCGTGGTGGAGAAGAATCTCTTCCGCCCGAGCCCGTGCCACCTCCGATGGAATCGATCGAAGGTAGTCGAGGATCATCGCTTGGTCGGGACAACCGATTTCTGCGCGAATTTTCGCGAAATCGATCGCCCCTGGTTCGGTGAGCGTGCCGTCAAAATCAAAGATTACGCCGTCAATAACCGAAGATCGCATGGACACCGATTGTACCGGAGTCATACGTCTTCGGGAAGTCGGCAGGAACAGCGGCGAACGAAACCAGAAAAAGCACACTTTTCGCACCACTCACAATCGGCTACACTGGAAGACGCAGCATACGAGAAGACTCAGAAAAGGAGTTCCCCATGAATAAGGTCCGATATATTCTTGGCGCCGGTTTTTCAGCCCCCCTCGGTCTTCCGACCCGCGCCTTATTGCTCGAGCGGGCCAAGGACATGATCTTTCGGCAGCCGGAGCGCTACGAGCGCCATCAGGCGCTGATCCGTGAATTTGATCAGATTGCCAAGGTTGGCATCTACTGCCAGACCGATCCTCTCGACTTCGAAGAGGTGATGGGAATTATCGAGATGGAGAACTACGCGAAGGCGCGCCGGACGAAGAAGCCGTTTGTCGACCTTCTTCAGGATACAATTGAGCACTATTCGCGCGCTCTGGAAAAGATCGACGGACCAACCGGGAGCGAGTGGATCACTCAACCATTTGGGACGCATCGTCGGCTCAACCTCTACGGAGTCTTTCTGGCGTCGCTGTTCTCGCTCACGCTTCGCCGGACCGAGCAGACCGGCGAGCTCGCTGAAGGCAGCGTGGCGTACGAAGCGCAGTCGGATCCTGCGCGATCGGATTACGCCGTGGTTACGACCAACTTCGATCTGGTGCTTGAGCGTTTTCTGGAGGCGCTGAACAACCACTACCGCTGCGAAGACCATGTACGGTTCGCACGGCCCGTGATCGATGAAGACTTCGATCCCGAGCTGCCCGGGCTCCCCATGGTCAAGCTGCACGGCAGCATCGACTCAGATATCGTGATTCCACCCACCTGGGCTCGTTCCACCCACCGCAAGGCCGCACAGCTGTGGGAGCAGGGATTGGCCCGTCTCTCGGAGGCAAACCACATTCGCATTATCGGGCACGCGCTGGCCCCGGGCGACCTTCACCTGCGGTATCTGCTGAAAGCGGCGGTGCTCGCGGCGCCCCACCTGAAAACCATCGACGCCATCTGCCTGGATCCCGACGGCAGCGTTGCCAAACGCTACGACGCTTTTTTCCCCTATCGAAACCTGCGATTCGCGAACGCCGATGTTGTCAGTTACCTGAGGTTTATCACGGAATGGACGCAGAAGCAGAACAGTGAAACCGAATCGCTCGCGGCCACCGGGCTGGAGGAGGCCCACGAGGAGTTCATGGTTCGCGCGGTGGTTTCCCGAAAGGCATGATGCGATATCGATCCCACCTTCTGACCGCGATGGGATGGACGTCGATCGGTGCCAACACCGTGCTGTTTGGTGCCAAGCTTGTGGCCGGCCTTGCGGTTGGCTCGGTGGCGATTGTAGCCGACGCGTGGCACACGCTCTCGGACTCACTTTCGTCGGTGATCGTACTGGCCGGAACCAAAACCGCACGAAAGCCGGCTGACGAAGAGCACCCTTTTGGACACGGCAGGGCGGAGTTGATCGCTGCCGTTGTGGTTGGAGCATTTCTCGCGGTGGTCGCGTTCAATATCCTGGTGTCGTCCATCGGACGACTTCAGCAGGGTGGCAGCGTCATCTACCGACGCGAAGCCCTGATCGTGGTTGCAATGTCGGTGGTGGTCAAAGAGGCACTGGCTCAAGGGGCGTTCTGGGTGGCACGGCGCGCGCACTCACCGGCAATGCGAGCCGACGCATGGCACCATCGCAGCGATGCGATCACCTCGATTCTGGTTCTCATCGGTATCGGTCTCGGCGGTTCGCGCCCATGGATCGACGGAACGCTGGGAATTGTGGTCTCGCTGTTTCTGCTCTACGCAGCCACAAAGGTTCTGCGGGAGGGTTCCGTCCCGCTTCTGGGCGAGACACCCAATCGCACGACCCTCGCGCAAATGCAGACAATTGCCGCCCGTGTGAGTCCCCAGCTGCAGCAGGTGCATCATGTCCATATCCATCGATACGGGGACCACACCGAGCTCACCTGCCACGTCCGCATCGACGGGGCCATGTCGGTGGATCACGCACACCATCTGGTTGACGACTACGAACGGGCGCTTCGCGAAGAGATGCAGGTGGAGCCGACGGTACACGTTGACCCGGTTCGGGGCGGAGACTTCAAAACTCGAAGGTAAACACCGCGCGATCGACCGGTCGATCGGTTTCATCAAGGACGACAACGGTGATTGTTGCCGTGCCAAATTGCGGAAAATTCCCACGGAACAGCAGCATGCTCGATTCACTCGCGCCGCCGGCCACCCTGATGCGGTTGGGCGCAACAGTCTGTCGAATCAGGCGCTGGCGAGCGTTTACGTCCGATCCACTGACGCTGCCTTCCTGATCCCGCTGCTCCCAGTAGAGTCCAAAGTGAAACTGATTGGTGGGGTTGGCGGTGCGTCCACCGTAGCTGATTTCGATCTGGTTGAGCGCCAGAATCAGCGGGCCCCCGGACGAGGTGAGCGTGACGTCAAAGGGAATGAAGCGTTCGGGCATCAGGAGCCCCTGCGGGGCGATGAAGAGATTGTCGCGCTGACCGTGGCGGCGCATCAGTTCGGCTTCGTCCAGAAACGTCAGTGTCAGGGCAAACGCGTCGGTCTGTACGCGCTGGGTTGGCTCGTTCTGCACCGCGAGCGCCGGTGTCGAGGCGCAGGACGAGAGCAGCATGGTGGCGGCAAGCAGCACAAGTGCGGTCAGCATCGTGAAAACGGATTTCGCGGTGACGGACAACGGGCGGTCCGCGGGACAGGCGGCGCCCATCGGGGTGCGGTGGTACTTCATGGCGGACTCCTGACAGGACAACGGGGAAACGCGATACGGCTTCATGGTGACATCAGAGTAAACCGCGGCGACCGCCGCGTCAACGGGCGTCGCGGACCGACCCTTCGTTGACAGCGTACCCCACCTGGGCCATACTGGAAACCAATCCGGATTACGGCAGTACCACCCGACATGCAGAGGAGGCATCCATGAGTGAGACTATCAGCGGAAAAACAATTCTGATAACCGGGGCCAGCACCGGAATCGGCGCCGCGGTTGCGCGCGACCTGGCTGCGGGCAACACCATCTTTGTGCATTACAATAGTTCCCGAGACGCCGCCGAGACCGTTGCCGCCGACGTGAAGGCCGCCGGCGGTACTGCCCATCTGCTCAAAGCGGACGTGGGCCGCGAGTCCGACTGCGCCGCGCTGGTGGCCGAAGTGACCTCCCGTACCGACGTTCTCGATGTTCTGATCAACAACGCCGGCGGACTGGTTCAGCGGCGGACCCTCGCCGACGGCCCCAACTGGAAACTGGTCGATGAGGTGTTTCGCATCAACACCTACTCCGTCTTCTACCTGACGTCGGCGCTTGTTCCCCTTCTGACGGCTGCGGATGACCCGTCGGTCATCAACATCACCTCGGTTGCGATTCGTTCCGGCGCTCCAACAGCAATCGCGTACGCGGCAGCCAAAGCCGCGGTGGACACCTTCACCCGTGGAGCCGCACGCGAACTGGCCCCGAAGGTGCGGGTCAATGCGGTGGCGCCGGGGGTCATCATTACGCCGTTTCATGACAAGTACACGCCACCGGAGCGGATCAAGGCGTTCGTGGATTCCACACCGCTGCAGACCACGGGTACGCCACAGCAGATCGCACACGCGATCCGGTTCCTGATCGAGAACCGATTTGTGACCGGGGAGTCAATCGAGGTCAACGGCGGCATGTTCATGAGGTAGACAGCCGTCCGATCGTCGGAGCAACCGGGAGGGCGCGAACTTGCACAAACCCGGGCGTTGCCGTATTCTGGCGCTATTCTGCGGGAGGTGGAATGGAAGCAACACAGATCCAACTGGTCACCTTTCAATTGGGCGGCGAACAGTACGGCGTCAACATCATGGAAGTTGAGGGAATCGTCAAAGTGGAGGACGTTCGCCCCATTCCGCACGCCCCCAACTACGTAGAAGGTATTTTCAACCTGCGTGGCGAGATTATTCCCGTAATCAACCTGCACCGGCGGTTCCACCTCAATCGTATGGAACTCTCCGAAGAGGATCAGCTGCTCTCGGGGTTTGTTATCATCAACATCGACGGCATGCACCTCGCCGTGGTGATCGACAAGGTGTCGCGCGTGGTTACGGTGCAGACCGCGGAGGTGCAACCACCTCCGCAGATGATCTCCGGTATCGGCGCGGAGTACATCCGTGGCGTGGTGCAGCAGGACGACGGATATCTCATCATCCTCGACGTGCGCAGACTATTCAATCTGAAAGAACTCCACGAACTCGGTCGCATCGGCGTCAGATAGGCTCGGACACCACACTATGATCATCCCCACGTTTAAGCCCTCAATCAAACGAAAAGACATGGACTCGGTTCTCACCTGCATGGTGTCCGATGTCATCGGTCCGGCAACGCTCACCGAACGGCTCGTCAAGGTGCTCGGTGACTACCTGCAGGCGGCCGGCGGCTACGCCGTGCGCGACTACCCGCGGGCGATCGAGGTGGCGTTTGCCGCCGCCGGGCTCTCCGCAGGCGACACGGTGGTTCTGTCACCGCTGCTTCCGTGGATCTACCATCACGTCTGCCGTGGAATGGGACTGAATCCGGTCTATGTGGACGTTGACGCTCACTCGCCGGTGATCGACGCCGCCCTGGTACGTGCGGTGGACAACCCGCGCGCCGTTGTGGCCGCCTCCACCCTGGGCTTTGCGCCGGACCTGGAGTCACTGCAGGAGCTGCCGGTGACCCTGATCGAGGACGTCTCGCAGGGGCTTGGTGCCAACACCGGCACCCATTCGGTGGGCACCGTGGGGCACTTCACCATCTGTGGCATGGAGCCTGAGCATATCATCACCTCCGGCGGCGGCGCGGCAGTGTTTGCCCGGGGGCGAAAAGAGCGCGCCGCGCTCAAGACGGTGTGTGACACCCTGCCGCGAGAACTCTTTCTTCCGGACATGAACGCCGCGCTTGGATTGATCCAGGCGCTCGAGGTTGAGCGACTCGTTCTGCGGCGCAAAGAGATCGCCGCGGTCTACGCACGCAGCGCAGCGCAGGGGCGACACAAAACCCCCGTCCAGCTCGGAGACGGAGAGAACGTCTATTTTTCGTTTGCCGTTCTTGTGGAGTCCGCCGCCGGCGAAGTTGCGGCCTATGCGCGCAAGAAGTCAATCGAAGTAACCACGGCGTTTGAGTCGTCGGTGATCGGGTATGCTTCGGCCCCCCGCGAAGAGGCAGCGGAGGTAGACCGGCTTCTTCCCGAGGCAACGGGCTGCCCGAATGCACGCAGGTTTCTCCTGCGAACCCTGCTCTTTCCGCTCTATCCCATGCTCAAGCGTGACGAGGTCGAGCTGGTGCAGCGGGTGCTGGCGACCCTGCCGTGAACACCGCCCTCGCGTACGCTGACGGTTTTGCGGAATTTTTCTCCGGGATTGAATTTCGGAGACAAAACAGGCTGTATATAGGGGTATGGTACCCAACGTCCCGCAGGGGACGTCGTGCCCCGAGGAGTCGCGGATGAGCATCGCGATCAAACGGGTCCTGGTCATAGCCAATCGTGCCAAGGAGCCGGCCGAACGTATCACCGAAGAAATCTGCCGCGAGCTGCAGCAGCGTGGTGTGACGGTCGAGGTCTTTGCGTTTTGCGGGAAGCCGGTAGATCCCGAGATCGATCACTACGACCTGGCAATCTCACTTGGCGGCGACGGAACCGTGCTCTACGCATCGCGACTTGTCTGTCGGCATCAGATTCCCATTCTGCCGGTCAACCTCGGGGACTTTGGTTTCATCACCGAGGTGGCCCAGAACGAGTGGTTGCAGGCCTTCGAGCGATACTGCAGCGGAAAGATTGAGGCCGGACGCCGGCTTCTCATTCACGTGGAAGTCGAGCGCGACGCGGACTCGATTGCCTCCTTTGTGGGCTTGAACGACGTGGTTGTCTCCGCCGCCGGCATCTCCAAGATCGTCAAGCTGAACGTCGAACTTGCGGAGTCTTCGCTCGGTGGATACCGCGCGGACGGGATGATCGTGGCAACCCCCACGGGCTCGACCGCCTATTCGGCCGCCGCCGGGGGCCCCATCCTGCACCCCGAAATGGAAGCGATGATCCTCAACCCGATCTGCCCCTTCACGCTGTCGCACCGGCCGATCGTGCTTCCTCCCAACGAGGTGGTGCGAATTCACGTCGAGCAGAACCAGCGAACCTCCGTAATGATGACCGTGGACGGGCAGTCGGAGCTGACGCTCGAGCCGGGTGACGTGATCACGGTGCGCAGGGCTGCCCACAGCGCCTTTATCATTCGGTCCGATCGGCGCAGCTTCTACGAGGTACTGCGCAGCAAGCTCAACTGGTCGGGAGGCCCCGATGCTTGAGGAGCTGACCATCCAGAACTTCGCGCTGATCGATCGCCTGGTGATCAACTTTTCACCCGGGTTCAACGTGCTCTCCGGTGAGACCGGCGCGGGAAAATCGATTCTTGCCGGGGCGCTGTCGCTGCTGCACGGGGCACGCGGCGACACCGGTTCGATCCGCACCGGCGCCGAAGAGGCGGTTGTCAGCGGGCTCTTCTCCGTGGCCGACGCGCCCGAAGCGGTCGCCTGGTTGCAAGAACGCGGCATCGACTCCGACGATGGGGCGGTGATCGTGCGCCGGACGCTGAAACGGGCGGGGCGCGGTTCGATCTACCTGCAGAACGTCCCGGTTACCCGAGCCGATCTGGAGGAGTTTGCCGCGCTGCTGTTTGACATGCACGGCCAGCACGAGCACCAGTCCCTGCTCTCGGGCGAGCCGCACCGAATTCTGCTTGACCGCTACGCCGGTCTGGAAGAGCGGGTCAGTGCCTTGGGGGTGCAGTTCGCTGAGCTCTCCGCACTGAAGAAGCGGTTCGAGCGCATGCTCGCCAGCGAACGTGAACGGCTGCGCGAGATGGACATCCTGGAATTCGCAGTGCGCGAAATCGAGGCTGCCCAGTTGCGAGACGGCGAAGAGGATGAACTCGAACACGAAAAGCGCGTTCTCTCGCAGCACGAGAAACTATTTGCCGCCCTGGATCAGGTGGTCGAGCAGCTGGCTGAAAACCGGGGCGGGTCCGTTGGCAGCCTTCGTGCCGCGCGCCATGCGATGGATTCCGCGGTGCACATCGATGATTCGCTCAGCGCGAGCGCCAAGCGACTCGACGACCTTTTCTTCGAGTTGGAAGACGTGGTAGAGACCGTGCGCGACTACCAGACCTCGGTGCACTTCAGCGCGGACCGGCTCGAGGCGTGTGAAGACCGGCTCGCCCTGATTCACCGGCTGGAGAAGAAGTACGGAGCGACCATTTCCGACGTACTCGGATATCTGGAGGAGGCGAAGGGACAGCTCTCCGGCCTTGAGACGTGGGAAGACGACAAGGCGGCGCTTCAGCGCGAAATCCAGGAGCGCGAGCGAGCCGTGCTGGCGGCGGCCAAAGAGATATCGGCGGCTCGCAAGAGCGCTGCGGTTGAGCTCGGCGGACGTATCGAGTCAATCATCACGACTCTCGGGATGGCAAAGGCGCGGTTTGCCGTCGCGGTCGAACCGCGGGAAGGCTCGGGCGGAAAAGCCTCCTGCGGACCCACGGGACTCGATGTGGTCTCGTTTCGAATTACCGCCAACCCCGGTGAGCCGCTGAAGGAGCTCAAAGAGATCGCCTCCGGGGGAGAGATTTCGCGCGTCATGCTCGCGGTCAAGACCGTCCTTGCCGAGATCGACCACATTCGGTCGCTGGTGTTCGACGAAATCGACGCCGGTATTGGAGGCGAGGTCGCACTGGCCGTGGGAACCCATCTGAACGCCTTGTCCCGAACCAAGCAGGTTTTGTGCATCACGCACCTTGCGTCAATTGCCGTTCGTGCAGATAATCATATCAGGGTGGAGAAGGTCGCACGGGACGATCGTACCGTGACCCGGATTTCCACCGTGGACGGCGAGGAGCGGGTAGAAGAGATTGCCCGCATGCTCGCCGGTGACCGAACCGGCACCACCTCGCGCGGTCATGCGCAGGAGCTGCTGGCAAAATACGGTGGAGGAGCCTGACCGCGGGGCGGAGCGATGGCAAAAATTTCAACCGAGGCGAAACAGCGATACTTCGAAAAAGTGCGGGAGTACAAGCAGAGAGCCGACCAGTACCTCGCCCGTGAGAAGACCGTACTCGCTTCGATCCAGTCCGAGGGCAACGGAGCTTCGTACAAGCGGCTCGTGCTCGCCGACGACCGGCTCAATCTTGCCTCCTATTTTTTGCTGCTCAACCGGATATCGGTCTCACTGCTGGGCGTCAAAAACGACGCGTTTCTCAACGACGCGCGTAAGAGCTGCTACCAGAGCGTGATCTTCCTGGAAGAGGTTGTCACCAACCTGATCGATGCGCCGTTCTCGGACTACAGCGACCACCTCGAGCTGATCGCCGATTTCCACGACGCGCACCGCTTCGAAATGGCGCGTAAACTGGGCTTCACGATCCAGTCGGTAGAGGACGACTTTGGTGACAACAGCAAATGGAAGTGGTCGTTCGTCGAGCTGGAGGCTCGTTACGCCACTATCACCAAGAACCTCATCAACCTGAGAACCGTGATTGCCGGAATGGACCCGCGAGTCGAAGGATACGAATCGCGGGTCGCGCACTTGTCGCTCGCAAAAGAGCTGTTGCAGCGTGCGGCCGACCGATACCGGGAGAAGTACGAGCTCTCAACGTTACGGATCGACGACTTCAAGCTCGCGATCGCCTATCTTGCATCGCTGCGGCGTATTCACATCATGCTCGGTGAAACACAGAACGCGGAAGTGATCAAGAAAAAAATCGACGTCTGGAAGGCGAAGATGGAGACCGACGAGAAGAAGGCTCAGCAGAAGCATCCCACCTAGGACACCCCATGCCACGACGTACCAGACTTCGCCGCACCGGCCTGTTGATCGCGCTGCTTGCCGTCTACCTTGTGCTCTTTCCCCGGGGAACGGGTATCGAGCTTCAGGTCTCGCCCGCGTGGATCACCCGGATCGACGATGTCGATCCGAGTCCGCCGGGAAACGAGGCGGTTTTTGCCGTGCAGACCGGTGATCGGTTTGCCTTCATCACCGCGACCGGTCGGGTGCTTCACCACGACGAGGTACTGCACGCGGTCGTGATGCGCGACGACCGATTCTCCAACGTATCCGCCGTATCGGCCGTGACGGTCATTCAGGATCCGCGCGGCGGCTTTCTTGGGGCGATCCCGGCCGAGGGGTACCCTCTGCTTGGGAACCGTCACACGGTTGTACTCCATCCCGATGGAGCAACGGTATCCCGGTGGAACGACGCGGCGGACAACCAGTGGACGCACGCCTTTGGCTCGGTAGTGACTGATATCGCTACCGGAGAGGAGTTGACCGTGGTGGGCCGTCTCGATGGGCGACTTTCCGTGATCGATGCACGGGGGGAGATGGTCTTTGAGTATCGCTCGCGCGCGGGGCGGTTTCCGCTGGTTGTGTCGGTTGCAATCGATGAACACGACCAGACGGTGGCCGCGCTGCTCGATATCGAACCACAGCGACTGGCGCTCTTCGCGCGTAACGAGGAAGGGTTTGTCCTCGTTTCCGAGATTTCGATGCCGTCGGCGATTCGCCGTCCGGGGATGTTGCGATTCCAGGACAACGCGGGGCTTCTCCTGTGGGAGCAGACCGATGCGCTGCATCTGCTGCACCGCGAACGCGGGCATCACAACGCGATCGAACTGCCTGGTGCGCTTCGGGCGGCAGCGGTTGATCCTTCGGTTGCGCTTCTGGGTGTGGTGACCGCCTTGTCGGATTCGCCGGACGGCGTGCTGATACTGCATCACCCCGGTTCGGCGACTCCCGTTATGCAGCTTCCGTTTCCCGGTGGGAGCGAGGTGCTGCGTATGCAGGATGGGCTTCTGCTCATCAGCTCCGGGCCGCATCTGATCGCGTACCGGATCGAAAGGGGCTGAGATGGCACGAATTCCGTGGGTGGCAGCGCTGTGGATGTTCTGCATCGCATCGGTTGGCGCGTGGCAGTGGCCGGTTGATGGAGGTGTTCTCGTCACCGGATTTGCACAGCTTCATCATGACGGCTTCTCGCGCGGCGTGCTGTTTGCCGGGGACGACGCCGTGGTGCGCTCAGCCGCAGCGGGGGAGGTGGTGTTCTTTCTGGCACCGGGCCACCGGGCGCATCCACTGGGGAATTTCGTCGCTCTCTCCCACGATGGAGGCTTTCGGTCGGTCTATACCGGGCTTGAAGACGTCGAACTATCCGACGGCGTCACCTCGGTCGTCGCCGGTGAGCGTCTGGGAATCGTGGGGGGATCGGGGTTTGCCCGCGGTCGGCGTGTTGGGTTTCAGATCATCGACGAAGAGCTCGACGCGTTTGTGAACCCGATGCTGATTCTTCCGCCGCGCGAGGACCGAAGGAGCCCCGTGATTGTCTCCATCCTGCTCGAGCGAGACGGACAGACCATTGCCGCCTCTGCGGTGACCTCGTATGGGCCACCGGGTGCCGCCCGCCTTCTGGTCGAGACCTTCGACCCAAGTGCCGAGACCGGTACCACCCTGGTTCCCCTCGCTCCCTACGAGATCGTGGTTGAGCTCGAGGGAAGAGAGATTCGGCGGATCACCTTCGAAACCCTGCAGGCGCGTGACGGATCCGTGGTGCTCGCGGGGCGGTACCGCGCGGACGCGCTCTACCGCGGCGAGCGGTTACTCGATCTTGGAGAAATCGTTGTCGGCGAACGGCCGGTTCCGCTTGCGGTCACGGTGCGCGATTTTGCCGGCAACCGCGTTCGCCGCACGGTGAGTCTCAATCCCACCGCAGCGGCGGATCCGCAGGCAGGACCATGAAGACCTTTTCCATTGTTCCGTCGCAGCGGGAACGCCGGGAAGGTACGGCGTGCGTGATGTGTGGCGAAACCGAAACCAGAGTTGTCTGGGACTGCGGAACCTTTTCCTTCGCCCGCTGCCGTCGATGTGGGCACCATTTCCAGAATCCCAGACCGGTTTTTGACGATCTGAAAGCGCGCTACGATGCGGAGTATTTCCAGTACGAGATCGAGAACGCCGAGGGGTTTCTGTCGTTAATGCGCATGGGTCTGGTTGACGTGAAGTTTTTTGATGAAGAACCGACTCTTCGTGCGGCCGGAGCGTTCCTTGATGTGGGGTGCGCGACCGGTGCGCTGCTTGCGGAGTTTCGCGACCGAAACTGGGCGGTGCAAGGGATCGAACTGTGCGAGCCCGCGGCGCGCTACGGTATCGAACAGCGAAGGGTCCCGATCCATGTGGGAACCCTCGACGATGCTCCGTTTGCTCCAGAGACGTTTTCCGCGGTCCACAGCTCACATGTCATTGAGCATGTGCCGGATCCGCGCGCGTTCGTTCGTCGGATTCACGAGCTGCTGCAACCCGGTGGGGTGCTGGTGCTGGTAACGCCGGACCGGTCGGGTGCACAGGCTCGGCTGTTTCAGGCGCGCTGGCGGTCCGCCATCGCCGATCACCTGAATCTGTTCAGTGCTGCCCACTTGAGGGCGCTGTTGCATTCGGAAGGGTTTGCGGTTGAGCGAACGCGCAGCTGGGGCGGGCTCGCCGCAGGAGTCGCGCCGACGTGGCTGAAACGACCCGCCGACCGTCTGGCAAAGTGGCTCAACGTCGGCGATGTGATGGCGATGCGTGCACGGCGACTCCCGTAACCCTCAGAGCCTCTCTTGACAACGGATACACCATTTTCTACCATGACCGCAGCATGATCAGAGCACGATTGGCTGAACTTCCCATGGAAACCCTCATCGAACTTGCTTCTGAGCATGATGTGGACGTATCGCCGGATATGTCACACGAGGTCCTCGTCGATCTGATCGCCGAGGAGATCGAAGAAGACATCCTCGAGAACGAGCTCAACGACAACTACCCCATCCAGCTGGAGCGGAAAAAGTACGATCTGCTCGGTGGCGTGGGACGCTCTCGCAGTCCGGACGAAGACACAGAGCCCGAGCTTCCGGCGCGATACAACGAGACCCGCATCGTGGTCATGCTGCGCGATCCGGCGTGGGCCTATGCCTACTGGGACCTTGCCGAATCTCCGCCGGATCCGGAGCTTGAAGAGGGACCGTTGGAAAACCTCGTCCTGCGCGTGGTTGAGTTGCGCGACCACGAAGGCACACCCAGTGCAGCCTACGATATCGGGTTTTTTGATATCCCCATTCTCGTGACCGACAACTCGCGATATATCAACCTTCCGCATCAGGAGACGCACTACCGCATCGATCTGGTATCGGTGCTGGATGAGGTGGAGACGCTGCTCGCTTCGTCCAATACCATTGCGGTGCCATTGGGAAACTTCGCACCGCTGGGAGACGACGAGGCAGCGCGAAGAACGGAGCAGATTACCGCGATGTCCGGATTGCAGAAGCTCGATGTTCCCACGTTTGGGAACACAATTCCGCAGCGGATCATCTCCGTCTTTGACGGAAACTAACTCGTACCCGAAGAGGAATTGATGTCAAAAGGCTCGGTCATTCTGCTTCTTCACGCCCACCTTCCCTTCGTGCGCCATCCGGAATATCCCTCATTTCTGGAAGAGCGGTGGCTCTTCGAGGCAATCTCGGAGACCTATCTTCCCCTGTTGCGTATGCTCGACCGGCTTCACGCCGACGACGTACCCTGTAAGCTCAGTGTGTCGCTCTCTCCAACCCTGGTTACAATGCTTGCGGATCCGTTTCTCCAGAATCGCTACCTCAGGTACCTCGAACAGCAGCTCGATCTCGCCGATCGGGAAGTAACCAGGACTCGAGGGGATGCCGATTTTGCGCCGATTTCGCGCATGTATCAGGACCTGTTTCAGCAGGATCGACGCGACTTCGTAGAGCGCTACGAGAAAAACATTCTGAAAGGGTTCGATTACTATTACAAACGCGGACGCCTTGAGCTTCTGACCACCGCTGCAACGCACGCCTATCTTCCGCTCTACCAGAACTACCCGGTCGCCGTCAACGCCCAGATCGAGCTTGCTGCCGATACGCATCGGCGCGCGTTCGGAAAATCGCCCAAGGGGTTCTGGCTGCCTGAATGCGGCTACGCAAACGGAGTGGAGGATGTGCTGCGCACCCACGGGTTTCGGTACTTCCTTTCGGCCGCCCATGGAATGCTGTTTGCGGATCAGCGGCCGACCGCCGGCGTCTACCAGCCGGTCTCGTGCCCCAACGGTGTGGCCGTCTTTGGTCGCGACCTCTACTCCGCCAACGCCGTCTGGTCGGCCGACGAGGGGTATCCCGGAGACTTTACCTACCGCGATTTCTACCGCGACATCGGATACGACCTGCCGATGGACTACATTGGTCCGTTTATCCACGAAGGGGGAATCCGCATTTCGACCGGCTTCAAGTACTACGCGATTACGGGAAAAACCGACCAGAAGATTCCCTATCAGCCCGACGCGGCAAAGCGGACCGTAGTGGAGCACGCGGGAAACTTTCTGTATATGCAGCGACGCCTGGTGAACAAGCTGGAACCGCTGATCGGGCGGCCCCCGGTCGTGCTCTGTCCCTATGACGCCGAGCTCTTTGGTCACTGGTGGTTCGAAGGGCCGCTCTGGCTTGAAGAGGTGATCCGGCAGATTGCCGCCGACGATACCCTCGAACTGACCACTCCGGGTGAGTACCTGAAGGCTCACAAGCCCGAGCAGATGCTGACCCCCGCGTTCTCCAGCTGGGGTAACAAAGGATACTCCGAGGTCTGGCTCGACGGCACCAACGACTGGATCTACCGCCATACGCATAAGGTCGTTGAGCGAATGCAGGAGCTGGTGACCCGCTTCCCGAACGAGACGGGACTGAAGCAGCGCGCGCTCGCACAGGCGGCCCGCGAGGCGCTGCTTGCCCAGTGCTCGGACTGGCCGTTCATCATCCGTGCGGGAACCAACGTGTCCTACGCGGTGCGGCGTATCAAAGAGCACGTCAACAACTTTACCACCATTTACGATTCGCTCTGCCGTGGGGTCGTGAGTACCGAGTGGCTCACCCGCATCGAAAA
>REDM01000030.1 GCA_007693485.1 Spirochaetaceae bacterium | reverse complement strand
ATGGAGGGCGAGAAGGTGGCGGCCGGTCGGACGAGCGCAGCGAGCGAAGCGAGCGTAGCGAGATCCCCAGGGCCCTGCCAGAATCCGGTTGCCATCCCGGCTGCGAATGCCACGCCACGCGCGGAGATCTCCTCGATCTCGCCCACGTGAACGGGAACTCCCAGGATGTCGGCGAGAAACTGCATCAGGAATCGGTTGGCCGTGGGGCCGCCGTCAACGCGCAGGGCGGGGAGGCTCACGCCGCCGCCGGTGGACATGGTGGTGATGACGTCGTGAACCTGAAAGGCGATGCTTTCGAGGGCCGCGCGGATGATGTGGTCGGCGGTTGAGCTGCGCGCGAGTCCGCTGATGGTGGCGCGGATACCGTGCACCCAGTGCGGTGCTCCCAAGCCGGAGAAGGCGGGCACCACGTAGACGCCGCCGTTGTCTTCCAGTGCCGCCGCGCGTTGTTCCGCGTCGGCGTAGCTGGAGAAAAGGCCGAGTTGATCGCGCACCCAGCGCATGGTGTCGCCGGTGGAGTGGATGTTGCCCTCATAGACGTAGGAGACGGTCTGGTTTACGCCCCACGCGATGGAGGAGACAATGCCGGCTGGCGGGGTGAGCATCCGCGGCCCCACGTTCATCATGACTGAAGAACCGGTGCCAAATGTGGTCTTTGCGTCCCCTACCGAGAAACCCGCGTGCCCAAAGAGGGCGGCGTGGGAGTCACCCATGACGCCATAGATGGGAATCTCCACCGACGAGTCACCGATGGTGGTGGTGCCAAACGGTTGATCGGCAAACCGCACCTCGGGCAGTTGTACGTCACTCGCGTGGAATATCGAGCGAAGCTCGTTGTCCCACGCGCAGGTCTCGATGTTGTAGAGCAGGGTGCGGCTCGCGTTGGAGTGGTCGGTGGCGAAGACTCTGCGGTTGGTGAGGTTCCAGATGACCCACGTGTCCATGGTACCGGCCATCAGGGTTCCGGCAGCCGCTGCGCGCTTGCAGTCGGCGCTGTTATCCATCAGCCATTGGAGCTTGCTGGCGGAGAAGTAGGTATCCACGACCAGCCCGGTTTTCTTCTGAATTGAGGTGGCTTCGCCTCCGGCGAGCAGCTGACGGCAGCGTTCGGTGCCCCGTTCGTCCTGCCACACCAGGGCGTGGTGTACGGGGATCCCGGTCTCCGAGTCCCACGCCACCACCGTTTCGCGCTGATTGGTTACCGAAATTGCGGCGACCTGCCCGGGCTTCACGCCGGCCCTCTCGAGTGCCCCGGAGAGGGCTGCACGGGTATTGGCTAGAATTTCGAGCGCGTCGTGCTCCACCCAGCCGGGCTGCGGGTAGTAATGCTTGTGCTCGATGGTGACTCGACCGACAATACGCGCCTCCCGGTCAAAGAGGCACGCTTTGGTGGCGGATGTGCTCTGGTCTACGGCGACGAGGTAATCGGTGGTCATCGGAGGGCTCCATGCGCGGAGATTGACTCGAGAAGCCGGATCGCCTGTTCGGCGATCCGGTCGGCACGGATGCCCACGAAGTCGAACAGCTCGTGGGAGTCTCCGGCGGGCATGAAGTCATCGGGGAATCCGATGATTGCCATGGGCATGGGGCGATGGGTGGCGAGCAGCTCGGCCACAGCGCCACCCAATCCGCCGTAGACGCTGTGCTCCTCTACGGTGAGAACAACACGCGCACCGGCGCACACGTCAAGGATGGTCTCGCGATCCAGGGGTTTCACCGAATGTACGTCAACAACCGAACAGGAAACGCCCTGTTCTTCGAGAAGCTTCGCGGCCCCGACCGCGTGGGAGAGCGCCTCTCCGCAGGCAAACATGGCGCATTCGCTTCCTTCCGCGAGGACGTTGGCTTTTCCCAGTTCAAACCTGCACGTTCCCGGCTTGTACACATCGGGAACGGCGCCACGACCCATCCGGACGTAGGACGGTCCGCGGTGCGCCGCGAGCGCACGAGTGGCCGCGACCGTCTCCTCGAAGTCGGCGGGAAGAACAACGGCCAGGTTCGGGACGGCGCGATAGAGAGCGACGTCGTGGAGCGAGTGGTGAGTGCTTCCGAGCGCGCCGTAGCTGACTCCACCGCTTACTCCCAGCACCGTAACGTTCGCGTTTGCGTACGCGATATCGTTCTTCACCTGTTCCACCGCGCGGGCTGAATAGAAGCACGCGGGACCGCAGAGAAAGACGTTCTTCCCCGACAGCGCCAGCCCCGCGGCAATGCCGGTTGCGTTCTGCTCGGCAATGCCGGTCTCTACAAACTGCCCGGGATAGTCGCGTGCGAAGTCCCCCAGGGTCACTGAACCGCGCGCGTCCGAGGTGACCGCGTAGACCAGGGGATCAGCCGCGGCGATCTCGGCGAGCGTGCGCGTGAACGCGTGACGACAACTCAATCCGGATTGCGCACTCACTGATTGGCCTCCGCGGTCTGGTATCCGAGTTCCTGAAGCGCCCGCGTCAGTTCCTCGGTTGACGGCACTTTGTGGTGCCAGCTGGGGTTGTTTTCGATAAACGAGACGCCCTTTCCCTTCACGGTGTGGGCGACAACCATGATCGGGGCCTCGCCGTCGGTGGGGAGCGCGTCAAAGAGTTCAACCAGTTTTGTCACGCTGTTCCCATCGACCTCGAAGACCCGCCACCCGAAGCTCGCCCATCGGTCGCGCAGCGAGGAAATGGTCATCACGTCGTCGACGTTGCCGCTGATCTGGAGTTTATTGTGGTCGATGATGCCGATAAGGTTTCCCAGGCGGTAGTGGGATGCCGACATCGCCGCTTCCCAGACGCTTCCCTCGGCCTGTTCCCCATCGCCCATGAGCACGAAGACGCGCGAGGGCAGGCGATCTCGTTGGGCTGCGATTGCCATTCCGACGCCGACCGACAGCCCATGGCCCAGGGCTCCCGTGGGTACCTCGACACCGGGCACCTTCGGGGTCGGATGTCCGTAGAGCATCGCACCGAACGTACCGTAGTTCCATAGCTCTTCTTCGGCGAAGAAACCGGCCTCCGCCAGCACCGCGTAGAAGCCTTCCACGCTGTGGCCCTTGCTCAGGATGAAGCGGTCGCGATCGGGGAGCACCTCGTGGGGAGAGTATCGAAGGATACGAAAATAGAGCGTGGTGAGGATGTCGGCCGACGACAGACTCCCCCCCGTATGGCCGCCGCCGGCACCATGGATTGACCGCAACAGGTTCACGCGTACGCGGCGGGCGATATCCTGTAGTTCCTGGATTGATTTCATGGACACTCCGTGTGTGTCTCATCCTACCGGTGCCCAAGGAAAATGTCAAGAAAAACAAAGTAAAAGAAAAACAAAGGCGGAATTTCGGAAAAGAACCGTTTTCGAGTGGCC
>REDM01000031.1 GCA_007693485.1 Spirochaetaceae bacterium | reverse complement strand
AGAATCAGAACCCCCAGGAACGTACCGAGCATGAAGCTCTTGCCGCCCATGAGCGATGTGCCGCCGACAACCACTGAGGCAATCACGTGCAGTTCGTATCCGGTACCGCTCACGGCCTGGGACGCGTCGAGCCGGGCAGTATTCACCACCGTGGCGATTCCGGCCAGAAACCCCATCACGACATAAACCATCGCGCGGGTACGCCCGACGTTGATGCCGGAGAGGCGTGCCGCCTGCTCGTTGCCGCCGATTGCAGTAACGTGACGCCCGGTGCGCGTTCGCGTTAGGAAGAAATGCCCCGCGGCGAGAATACCCAGCGAAAGGAGCACGAGCACCGGGATCTGACCGAATATCCGCGTCCGGGCGACCCACAGTACCTGCGCAGGAAACCCGAAGTAGGTCTGCCCCTCCTGGTACACGTAGGCGAATCCGCGGAACATTGTCAGCGTACCAAGCGTTACGATGATCGGTGGGACTTTCAGCTTGACGATAAAGAAGGCGTTGAACGCACCGCACATGGTGGCGCCGCCGATGCAGAGCAGAATGGCCGCCCACCAAACCCAGCCGTCACGGGCAAGAGCCGTGCCGAGCAACGTGGTGGCAAGTCCGATTATGGAACCGATGGAAATATCAATCCCCCCGCTGTCAAGGACCAGTGTCATGCCCACCGCCAGGATCAGATAGATCGAGGTTTGGGTCATGATGTTGACGATGTTACGCCAGCTGAGGAAGCGGTCGGACAGGATCGATAGTACGATTACGAGGGCGAGGCCGAAGAGCGCCGTCGGAATGAGTATCGCCAGATCCGGCCGCTCACCGGTCAGTGTCTGCCATTTCTGCGACAGAGATTTTGATTGTGTCATTTCTGCGCTCCTTGTGTCGAATTTGATTCATGAGCCGCCGGTTGTCGGTCCCGCTTTGCCGCGGTGGCGCATACGAGCAGATCCTGCTTGGTCATCCGCCCGCGGTGGAACTCCCCTTCAATGCGCCCGTGACACATCACCAGCACCCGATCTGCCATTCCCACGATCTCGTCCAGCTCCGAGGAAAAGAAGCAGATCGCCTTACCCTGTTCCGCTTCCTGGCACATGAGACGGAACATCTCCACCTTGGCTCCAACATCGATGCCGCGCGTCGGCTCATTCAGAAGCAAAACGCGCGCGTCCGCGATCAGCCATCGAGAAAAGAGTACCTTCTGCTGGTTGCCGCCACTGAGACTCTTGATCACCGTGCTGCGGCTCGGCGTGCTGATTCGCATTCGCTGGATGTACTCGTCACTGACCCGGTTTTCCTTCTGGTAGTCGATTACGTCGAAGCGGCAGAAGTTCTTCAACGCCACCAGGGTCTGGTTTTTGGCGACACTCATCAACGGCACGTAACCGTTGCGACTGCGATCCTCGGTGAGGTACCCCAAACCCTCTGCGTTCGCCCGCGCGGGATCGCGCATTACCACGGGGTTCCTGTCGATGCTGATCGTTCCGGCGGTGGCGGGAATCATGCCGAAGAGCGTGTGCGCAAGGTCATCCTTGCCGGAACCGAGAATGCCGTAGACTCCCAGTATCTCACCGCAACGGACGGAGAAGGTTATGTCATGCAGCGGAACACTGGTGTTGGAATTGCTGAGGTTTTCCACCGTGAGCAGAGGCTCACCGATCGCTACTTCGCTCTTGGGAAACCAGTCGTCGATTTCGAACCCGGTGATCAGGTGGGTCAGCTCCTTGTGGCTGGTGTCCTTCAGCTCCATTTCCGCGACCTTCCTGCCGTTCCTCAGAACCGTCACGCCCTCCCCTATCTCGAAGACTTCTTCCAGGCGGAGGCTGATATAGAGGATCGTCAGGCCCGATTTCACCAGGCGACGAACGACGACGAAGAGCCGTTCGATTTCCGCGGAGTTGAGTCCGGAGGTGGGTTCGTCCATAAGAAGCAGCCTGGGCCGGCGGGAGATCGCCTTGCAGATCTCCACCACCTGCCGGTCGCTGGCGCTGAGCTGGCGAACGGGCCAGCGCGCATTGATGGGAACGTCCAGTTGCTCGATGATCTGCGACGCATCGCGGTACATCTTCTGGTAATCGATCAGACCGGACCGCTTGCGGGGCTCGCAGTTGAGAAAGATGTTGTCCGCCACCGGCATGTCGGGCACGAGGCTGAAGTGCTGCTGAACCGCAGTAATCCCCAGCTCCAGCGCTTGCCTGGGGTTATGCAGATGTACGTCGTGCCCGCCGAACCGGTAGGCGTCGCAGTGATCCGGCGTGTATGCGCCGGAGACTATGTTGACCAGGGTGGACTTGCCCGCTCCGTTTTCCCCGACCAAAACGTGCACGGAGTGTTCCGGGATCGCGAAATCGACGTGGTCCAGAGCGGTCACACCGGGGAACGTCTTGGTCAGGCCTTCCATTTCCAGCAGGTTGACGCGCCGTTCATCCATCGGGCCCTCCATTCAAAGTTTCCGTGTTCATGACGATATTCTGGGCCCATACCTGGCTCCGGCATAGGGACAAATTTCTGAATAGAGGGGAAAAATTCCTGATTGCGACGGAATTCCGCGCCTACTGCATGCCTTCCGGAAACATTCGGAACATGCGGTACATCCCCACGTTCTGCGGAGTGAGTTCGATAGTGCCGGTGTCGAGGTAGTCCGGGATCGGTTGGCCGGCAATGATATCCAGCAGCCGGTCCACTATCAGCGGCCCCCACGTCCATTGCGTCTGGGTTACCACGGCGCTGACAACGCCGTTACGCAATCCGTCTATGCTCTCGGCGGTGTCGTCAAACGTAACCAGATGACGGTCGGCCGAAGTCCAGCCCATCGCTTTCCAGATCGCAATTGCCGTCGGCCCCCCGGTGGCGTCAATCGTCACCAGCGCGTCCGCATGGGGAAACTCCCGCAGCTGAGTCTCGATTGCGACCCTGGTGAGCCGGGGATGGCCCTCGCCGCTGCGGACGCTCAGAATACGCACGTGCGGGTAAAACCGCTCCAGGGCATCCTTGATACCCTGGAGACGCTGGGTCACTGCCGTCTGGGAGGCAAGGCCGGTGATGATCAGCACCTGGCCGCGGAACTCGAGCACGCGCGCCAGTACGTGCGCCAGGTTTTCTCCGGCACGGTAGTTGTCGGTTCCAAGAAAACCGATACGCCGGCTGCCGGGAATGTCGGATTCGAACGTGATGGTGGGAATACCGCTCTCCACGGCCCGGTCGACCATCGGTCGCAACCGTTCGGCGTCCGTGGGAGCGATCGCAATTCCGTCCACCCTCTGGGCGATCAGAGTCCGCATTATCTCGATCTGCTCTGCGCTGCTGCCGCGATCCGACGCGCGGGCGATGACCCGCACGGAGTGTTGCCGGCCCTGCAGGATGGCCTGTTCCGTGACCGGATCAAAGAACCGGTGG
>REDM01000229.1 GCA_007693485.1 Spirochaetaceae bacterium | reverse complement strand
GATGGCCGATTGCGATCGCAGAGTCGAGTCCGAGGTAGATCTCGCGCCCGCTTGCCCGCTTCTGAAGAAATTCCCGAGCGGCCTCGGACAGCGGAATCAGTCCTTCCATCAACAGGGCGACCATTCGGGGCATCAGCACCATTACGGCAGCCATGGCGATTCCGACCTGCAGAACCTGCGGGAACCAGACGCCGAACGAGTCGACGCCGGCGTACCCGAGCGCCGCGATGACGATACCAATGACGGCACCAACGAAGACCGGTTCTCCAAAGACGCCGAACTTCTTCTTGATGTCTTCCGGATCAGCTTCGATCTTGTTGAGTCCCGGAATCTTGTCGATCACCTTGTTGGCCACAACCGCGAAGGGTACGAACGACGCGGAGAGTCCGTGCGGCAGCGAGATGCCCGGGATGCCGAGCAGCTGCTGGATCGCTGGCGCCGTCCAGTCCGCGAGGAAGAGCGAGATCGCCGCAAACAGCAGTGCCGAGATCAGTCCGTACCAGATATTTCCGGTTACGGCCTGCACCATCGCGCCCGCGAATGCGAAGTGCCAGAAGTTCCAGATGTCGATGTTGATGGTCTTGGTGACCTTGGCCAGCAGCAGCACCAGGTTCAGCAGAATTCCCGCGGGAATGACCAGGGCGGCGAGTTCCGATGCGAACGCAATCGCCGCGGAGGCCGGCCACCCCACGTCGATGACCGAAAGCTCTATCCCAAAGCGTTCGACCATCGCCTGCGACGCCGGGCCAAGGTTACCCATCAACAGGCCGATGATAAGGTTAATTCCCACGAAACCCACACCAACCATCAGGGCAGCCCGGATCGACTTCCCCGGCTTCGCCCCGAACGCAACGGCGAGCAGGAAAATGAGCACGGGAAGAAAGACACTCGCCCCGAGATTCAAGAAGAACTGTACGAATACTTGTACGCTTTCCATTTTCTCCTCCTGAAAGAAACCTTCTGCACCATCCTACACCCGATTGCGAATCTGTCAACAAAAAATTTCACAGATTTGCACAGTATTGCAAATGAATTGCATTCTTCGGTCTGCCGAGTGTTCAGACTACAGGACACCGCGAAAATCTCTTTCCGGCGGTGCGCTTGACACTCATGTTCTGATTGCGGTATCCTTGCAGTGGAATATTTTTCTTAAGCTGAAAAAATTTGCAGTTCGCCGGCGATGTCTGGTACCAGACTGACCGGTAGCCTATAGAACAGAGGAGGCGCCGATGGCGACCAAACAGCAAACCAAACGCCCGCCGGAACTCACCAAAGAGAAGCTCGCGGACGTCTACCTGAAGATGCTTCAGACCCGCAACTTTGAAGAGAAGGTGGCCTACTTCTTCTCTCGCGGAATGGTGCACGGAACTACCCACCTCTGCGCGGGTCAGGAGGCGTCCGCGATTGGTGCGTGCGCAAACCTCGACGAGAACGACCTGATCACGAGCACGCACCGGGGTCACGGGCACTGCATCGGCAAGGGAATCAACATCAACCGCATGATGTCGGAGCTGCTCGGCAAGGCGGACGGCTACTGCAAGGGGAAGGGCGGCTCGATGCACATTGCCGACCTCACCCGCGGGAACCTCGGCGCGAATGGCATCGTTGGCGGCGGGCTGCCCATTGCGGTGGGCGCCGCGATGACGCTGAAACTCAAGAAAAAAAACAACATCGTCGTCTGTTTCTTCGGTGACGGAGCGATCAACGAAGGTTCGTTTCACGAGTCGGTGAACCTTGCGTCCATCTGGAAGCTGCCCGTGCTTTTCATCTGTGAGAACAACCAGTACGCCATGTCGATGTCCACCAAGCGCAGCGTGAACATTGACGACCTCTCTGTCCGCGCCTCCTCGTACGGCATTCCGGGCAGGACCATCGACGGGAACGACTTCCTCGAGGTCTACCACGCCGTAAAGGAAGCGAAGGAGTACGTAAAGGCCAACGGCCCGATGCTGTTGATTTCCAACACCTACCGGTTCAAGGGCCACTCAAAGAGCGATGCCAACAAGTACCGCACCAAGGAAGAGATCGAAGAGTGGAAAGCCCTCGACCCCATTCCGAGGCTGCGCTCGTGGCTGGAAGCAGAGAAGATCCTGACCGCCCCAGAGCTCGACGCGATTGAGAAGCAGGCGCACGACGAGATCGAGGCGGCGGTGGAGTACGCGAGCAACAGTCCCGATCCGTCGGTAGACACCATTCTCGAGGACGTCTACGCCGACTGAGGCGGCCGGACAGTTGAGCAGCAGGAGAGAACGCGATGAGAGAGATAACCTACGCGGAAGCGATTCGAGAAGCGATGACCCTGGAGATGCGCCGGGATCCCGATGTGTTCTTCTTCGGTGAGGACATCGGACTGTACGGTGGTGCCTTCGGGGTGTCGGTTGGCATGTTTGAAGAGTTCGGCGAGGAGCGGGTTCGTGACACGCCGATTTCCGAAGCGGTGCTCGTCGGCGCTGCGGCTGGTGCCGCTGTGACCGGCACGCGGCCCATCGTTGAGATTCAGTTCAGCGACTTCATCACCATCGGCATGGACCAGCTGGTGAATCAGGCAGCCAAGATGCGCTACATGTTCGGCGGGCGCGCCCAGGTTCCCATGGTACTGCGCACTCCCGCCGGCTCCGGTACCGGTGCCGCCGCCCAGCACTCGCAGAGTCTCGAGGCGTGGTACGCCCACGTGCCGGGGCTCAAGCTGGTTATTCCCTCGACTCCCTACGACGCCAAGGGGCTGCTGATTTCCTCCATTCGCGACAACAACCCGGTGGTCTTCATGGAGCAGAAGCTGCTCTACCGGCGCAAGGGCGAGGTCCCCGAGGAGAGCTACACCATTCCTCTCTCCAAGAGCGACGTCAAGCGGGAAGGTACGGATCTGACCATCGTGACCTACGGGCGCATGCTTCCCACCTGCATGGAGATTGCCGACGAGATGGCCGCGAAGGATGGGATTGAGATCGAAATCGTCGACCCGCGCACGCTGCGTCCGCTCGACGCCGAGCCCATCATTGCGTCGGCCAAGAAAACCGGGCGGGTGCTCATCGTGCACGAGGCGGTCCAGTTCGGCGGTTTCGGCGGAGAGATCGCCGCGATCATCGCCGATAGCGAAGCGTTCTACTATCTGGATGCACCGATCCGTCGTCTTGGGGGCCTCGACGTGCCGATTCCTTACAACCCGGAGCTCGAGCGCAACGCCGTTCCCACTCCGGAGCGCATCCGCGAGACCATCCAGGGCCTGCTCGCATAGGCCGGGCGCGAGAGGAGACACACCGTGGCACAAAGCGTCATCATGCCCAAGGCCGGAATGGCCATGGAAACCGGTACCGTCATCCGCTGGCTCAAGAACGAGGGTGATACCGTAACCGTCGGGGAACCCCTGCTCGAGATCGAAACCGACAAGGTCTCGATGG
>REDM01000032.1 GCA_007693485.1 Spirochaetaceae bacterium | reverse complement strand
GGGCGCCTTTCTGAGTGCCTGCGCCCTCTCCGACGCAATCAAAGCCGACACCTTCTCATCGTCGTCGAACGGCGCGGGTTCGGCGGGGTAGCGCAGTGAAGGAGCGATCGATTACGCTGGTGTTTCCCCATCAGCTCTTTCGCACTCATCCGGCGGTTGCCGCCGGCCGCCCGGTCTATCTGGTGGAGGATTCGCTCTTCTTTGGCGATCGCCACCATCCAATTCGGTTTCATGTCCACAAGCTGACGCTGCATATCGCATCGATGGACGCCTACGCTCAACAGCTGCGCGCCGCGGGCATCACGGTGCATCGGGTGACCTACAATGCCCGGCGCACCATCGGCGATGAACTCGATGATCTCGCGGTTGCCGGGGTGCGCGAAGTGCACCTGTGCGACCTCACCGACGACGTGCTGACGCGGCGTATCGAGCGGGCCGCCGAACGCCACGGCTTCACGCTACGGTGGTACGGGAGCCCGATGTTTGTGTCACCCGAGGCGTGGCTGCGCGAGCAGTTGGGCGAATCGGCTACGGTGCGCATGCAGAGCTTCTACATCGCCCAGCGTACGCGGATGGGCATTCTGGTTCAGGACAATCGACCAATTGGCGGGCGATGGAGTTTTGACACCGAGAACCGTAAATCGTGGCCCGCGCGCACCGCGCCCCCGCCCGAACCCTCTGCCCCGCAGAACCAGCTGGTGGCCGCAGCGGCCGAGCGGGTGCGTGCCGAGTTCGCCGGTAACCCCGGGGCAACCGACACCTTCTGGTATCCGGTCACCCACGACGATGCGCAGACCTGGCTCCGGCGGTTTCTCGAAGAGCGTCTCTCCCGGTTTGGTCCCTATGAGGACGCAATCTGCGCCAACGGCACCGTCCTCTACCACTCGGTGCTGACGCCCATGCTCAATATTGGACTCCTGACGCCGGCCGAGGTCTTGAGCGCCCTCGATGACGCCGTCTCCCTGGACCGCGTCGAGCAGCCGCTGCTGGCAGGTGTGGAGGGCTTTGTGCGTCAGATTATCGGGTGGCGCGAGTTCATCCGCGGGATCTACCTGTTTCACGGGGTGCGCCAACGCACGACCAATTACTGGTGCCATACCGAGCCCATGCCCGCGGCGTTCTACACGGCAACCACCGGGCTCCTGCCTGCGGATCGGGTGATCGAGCGGGTCATGGAGCGCTCGTACTGTCACCACATCGAACGCCTGATGGTGCTGGGCAACCTGATGCTGCTCTGTGAGATCCACCCGGATGAGGTCTATCGCTGGTTCATGGAGCTCTTCATTGACGCGTACGACTGGGTCATGGTTCCCAACGTCTACGGAATGAGTCAGTTTGCCGACGGGGGGATCATGGCAAGCAAGCCCTACGTCAGCGGAGCCAACTACATTCGAAAAATGAGCGATTTCGCCGGAGGCGAATGGGAAGCAGCGTGGACGGCGCTCTTCTGGCGCTTCCTGGACCATCACCGCGATGTGTTTGCCGCCCAGCCGCGGCTGGGAATGCTCGTAAAGCAGCTCGACCGCGACCCTGCCCGTGCCGCGGGGCACCGGCAAACCGCCGAGCGCTATCTGGCCGGTCTGCGATCCGCCCCGCCGACCGCGCCCGGACGTTGACAGGCACGGTGCTGCATCGTAGCATGACCTCGATGATGCGGTTTCCCTCCCTGGCTCCCGTACCAGACGCGGTGCCGGACCCCTCTTCCCGGTGTATGCCGGTGACACTGATCACCGGGTTTCTTGGTGCGGGCAAAAGCAGTTTGATTAATCGGATGATGCACGACGCCCCCAACCGACGCTTCGGGATTATTGTCAACGAGTTTGGCGAGGTGCCGCTGGAGAGCCAGATCATCCAGGCACAACGCGGCGACATCATCGAGTTTTCCAACGGGTGCATGTGCTGCGTGGCGCGCAACGACCTGATGCGCGCGGTACGGACGCTCTCCCGGCGCGAAGACAGATTCGATCATCTGATCGTTGAGGCGTCGGGTCTGTCCGACCCGGTACCGGTGGCACAGAGCTTTCTGGCTGAGCCGGACCGGTTTTCCGTTGAGACGGTGATCTGTGTGATTGATGCAGAGAACTTTCTCGAGAACCGCGAGCAGTTTCCCGTTGCGCAGACCCAGCTTGCGTTTGCCGACGTGGCGTTGATTACAAAGTGGTCGGAAAAGACGGCTGCCGCCGCGGCTGCGCTGGATGCGGCGATCAAGGCAGTGCAACCGTCCATTCCCATCGTTCGCCTGGCGGCGGATACCCCGTTGACGCTCTATCTGGACGACCATCGGGTTCAGCCCGACATCCCTCCCGGCTCGGCCAGACCGATTGCGCGTGCCGGGCACCGCGCGGCCGTCGCTCACCACGTGATGCCCCACTGCACCGTCGGGAGCGACCGGCCGGTGGACGCCGGCCGGTTTCGGCGGTTTCTGGAAGGGCTCCCTGCGGGTCTTGTCCGGGGAAAGGGCGTTGTATTCTTCGGCGGGAAAGACGGCCGTCGCTACAAGGCGATTCTGCAGATCGTTGGCGCCCGGCGCGATCTGGACGCGGCTCGCTGGCGAAAAGGCGAGACGCGACGGACCGACCTGCTCTTCATTGGTGACGGGATCGATGCCGAAGACGTGCACCGTCGGTTTGAAAACTGCGTTGTGGCCCAGACTCCCTCACGGAGCGGGGCCGTATGACTCGCCGCGTGCTGTTCCTGGCATGCCTCGTGGTACTTTCGCTCGGTTGGGCGCTTGGCTGGGTGGATTCGGCAGCCGCAAATCCCTTCCTCACGCGGCCCGAGTCCGACGGTCGCAGAGAGTCGGGGCCATCCTTCGAACGGATGGTGGCGCCGGCGCTCCCCGGGCGCATGGGCACGGTGCTGGTGGCGTGGCAGCGCGATCTCAACCAACGGCTCACAACGTTTCTGCGGGAAACCAGCCGCGACGGGTTGAGTCCCCGGGCATTGGCGCTCATTCTTGGAGCCTCCTTCCTCTATGGAGCCCTGCACGCCGTACTGCCCGGACACCGCAAGACCGTGATTGTTTCGTATTTTTTGTACGAACCGGCGACTATCCGCGCCGGCATTGGTGCCGGTTTCCTCTTCGCGGGGTTGCACGCGGTCTCGGCCGTTGGTGTCGTGCTCATCGTGTATCTGGTGCTGGAGACCGCCGGAACGGCAACCATGCAACGGGTCAGCATGCAGTTGCAGATTGCCAGTTCGGTTCTGATCATGATCGTCGGCATCGTGTTTTTTGGCATCAAGATTCGATCGACCGCGCGTTCGCGTCGAGAGGCGGCTGCCCTGCGCATGAGCCAGGCCGTTGGTTTCGACCACCGCGAGCGGCTTGCCCGACACGTGCCGCGGGTGGCGCCGCAGCGGCTCACGCCCATTCTGATTGCGACCGGCATGGTGCCGTGCCCGGTAACGACGCTGG
>REDM01000110.1 GCA_007693485.1 Spirochaetaceae bacterium | reverse complement strand
TGCTCTCCGACGTGCTCGCAGTTCTCGACGCCTGTTTCTGATGCGCAGGTGGAATCGTCGGTTCTTGTTGCCGGCATCGGTTCCCTCGTCCGCCGGAATCAGTCTCAGAACCCCACCGCGCGGTGATCGAGCGCCCACGGCGACTCAGCATTCCATTGGTCGCAGCGGGCAGACAAGTGAGCCGCCGATAGTTCTCGCAGCCCCTTCAGGTGGTCAGGGCGTACACGTCGGCTCGCCTTTGACTCGATCGCGCGGTCGATGTGGTTCACGATAAAGCCTACCTCGACTCCCGACGAAAGTCGCCAGTACGCGATATCGGCGTACCGGTGTGCATAGGCGTTGAAGAAGCATAATTCGTGAAAGACCCAGTTCTCGAACGCGAAGCCAAAAAGTTCCAACCCGGGTTCGATCGATCCGCGTCGCGCAAGGAAGTTTACTATTCCCACATCGGCGAAGAAAAACTTTGGCGCGGCGACTTCTCGTCGATGACGATGAACTCGTGATTGCCGAGCTTCTGCTCCTCAATGAGTAGCTCGGGCGTCTGAAGGTAGCGGCGGTAGACGTCCGGTCGCTGCAGGTCCATGCTGGGTCCCCACAGGAAGAACGTCTGAGAGGAGTCGCTGCGAAACTCGAGTCTTCGCGGGTAATGCGCCATCTATACATCAAAATTACATGCAATTTTCATTTAGCGATTGAAAATCGCGCCGTCTGCAAGCGCGAAGAACGGCTGTCTCCGCGAGATGGTAGAAGCACCCACACCGTGGTATACTTCCCGGCGTTGTCGTTCCGTCTGCAAGGAGTCTTGAAGCTATGTCGGTCCAGTCCATCGAACGGGTGTTCGATATCATCGAGTTGCTCTCCACCGCCCAGGATGGCGTTGCGCTGACCGAAATCGGCAAGGCGCTCGATCTGCACAAGAGCACCGTTCACCGTCTCATGGCCGTGCTTCGAGATCGCGGGTACATCGACAAGAACGAGACCTCCGGCCGCTACCGGCTCGGCCCGCGCTTCGTGGAGCTCACCAGCCTCTACCTCAATAACGTCGAGATCAAGACCGAGGCAGAACCCTACATGCGCCAGCTCTCACACCTGGTCAACCGGACCTGCTTCATCGCGGTACTGCACGGATGGCAGGTGATGTACATCGACAAATACGAGCAGCGGAACTCACTGCGCAAGTATTCGGTGATCGGACAGCGGAAGCCGGCCTACTGCACATCGCTGGGGAAGGCGCTCCTGCTTGACCACTCGGACGCCGAGATCGAAGCGCTGTTTGCCTCCGTGGAGTTTGAGTCCTTCACGGAGAACACCGTGCGAAACGCTGCGGAACTGAACGAACGAATGAACCGGTACCGCGCCGCCGGATGGACCACCGACGATGAAGAAGAAGAGATCGGAATCCGGTGTGTCGGCTCTCCGGTACGCGATTACCGGGGAAACATCATCGCCGCGATCAGCGTATCGTGGTTTCGCGCGCAGGATGACCCGGACTTCGGCTCGATCGCGCCCTACGTCGTAGACGCCGCGCAAAAAATCTCTCACCGGATCGGCTACCTTTCCGACATGACTCGCCCCGACTCCGCCCCGAATCTCGCAGCCTCCGCCGCTTCCGTTCAGTAATCGACCGGGGCGACGTTTCGCCCGGCCCATCTCGCGGCAAAGCACAATTCTCGCACCACCCCACAAAAAATGCACAGCTTTTGGAACACTCACCACTCGATACATATTTCCCAAATATTCTGTTGACAGCAGAGCAATCTCCTCCAATAATGAAACATAGTTTCGTAATGCAAAACTCTTGGAGAAGAAGTGGTGACAGACATTCGATATTCCAAATCAGCCGAAGAGAGTGAACGCTTTGATACCCAGGGTGTCCGCGATGCGTTTCTCGTGCAGAACCTGTTTCGCGATCAGACGGTCCGCTGGACCTACGTGCAGGATGACCGCATGCTCATCGGAGGTTGTACGCCTGCGGCACGAGTGCCGTTGACCGCCGACGCGTCGCTCATCGGCGAGGGGAACCTTCTGGAGCGCCGCGAGCTTGGGGTGTTTAACTTTGGAGGGCCCGGTCTCATCGAGGTCGGTTCGCAGCGATTCCCCATCGAGTCAACCGACATGCTCTACGTCGGCCGTACCAGTGATCGCCTCTTTGTCTCATCCACCGATCCGAAAAATCCGGCGCGCCTCTATCTGGTCAGCACACCCGCCCATCGTGACTGTCCCATCAGGCTGGTTCGCGCCGCCGAGGCCGAGACCCTTGAGCTCGGCGCGCCCGAGACCTGCAACCGTCGCACGCTTCGCAAGTTCATCTTTCCGGGTGGTGCGGAGAGCTGTCAGCTGGTCATGGGTTTCACCACCCTGCATCAGGGCAGCGCGTGGAACACCATGCCGTGTCACACCCACCTGCGCCGAATGGAGACCTACCTCTACTTCAACATCGCAGACGACGCCGTGGTCTTCCATTTCATGGGGCGCCCCGATAACACCCGGCACCTCGTGGTGCGCAACGAAGAGGCGATCATCTCGCCGCCGTGGTCAATCCACTGCGGCGCGGGAACGGCGGCCTACTCGTTCGTGTGGGCAATGGCGGGCGAAAACCAGGAGTTCACCGACATGGACCATGTGCCGATGTCGCAGCTCGCGTGATTCAGGACTCAATTCTCCGGCGTAGCCGGAGGGAAATCGAGAATAAGGAGAGGAACATGAAGAGAACAATGTTGTTCGTACTGATCATCGGATTAATTGCATCTACGGCGCTGTTCGCCGCAGGTGGGCGCGAAGCCGCCACCGCTCAGGTATACGAGTGGTCACTGGCCTCGGTGCTTCCCGAAAGCCACCCGGTCCACAAGTCACTGGTGTTCTTTGCCGACGAAGTGCGTCAGCGCACCAACGGTCAGATTGACATCACCGTGTACGGTGGAGGTCAGCTCGGTGATGAGCGAGACTACATCGAAGGGATCCAGCTTGGCACCATCGACGTGACCAAAGTTTCGGCCGCACCGCTCGGGCAGTTTTCTGACAGCCTCCAGGTGGTAAGTCTTCCGTTCATCTTTCGGGACCAGGCTCATCAGCACGCGGTTCTCCGTGGTGAGATTGGGGATCGCCTGATGGCCGAGCTCGCCCAGAACGGGTTCAAGGGACTCACCTTCATGGATTCCGGGTTCCGCAGCGTTACCACCTCAACCGGACCGGTGCGCACACCCGCGGACATGCGGGGACAGAAGATCCGCGTCATGCCGAGCGCCCCGCTGATTGATACCATCAACGCGCTCGGAGCTACCGCGGTGCCAATGGGGCAGGGAGAGGTCTACGTGGGACTGCAGCAGGGCGTCATCGACGGGTGGGAGAACAACGAACCAACCGTCATCGCGTTCAACATGCAGGAGGTAGCAGAGTACTACTCGTACACCCGGCACGTATCGATTCCCGATATCCTGATCATGAGCACCTCGTCGTTCAACGCCCTCCCGGCGAATCTCCAGACCGCGCTCATGGACGCGGCCGCAGCAACCGCGCCGTTTCACACCCAGATCTGGAACGATTACGTAGAAGAAGCCAAGCGTGAGCTCGCCGCCCGCGGCATGGTCTTCAATGAAGTCAACGACATCCGACAGTTCCAGTCGATCGTACAACCGATCTACGATCAGTACGACCCCATCGTCGGACCTGGCCTCATTCGTCAGATTATGAACAAGTAATATCCTGTCTCCGGGGGCGGATCGCGCCCCCAAACAGAATGAATCAACCCACCGTCCGGATCACCGTCCGGGCGGCTTTTGGGTACATGGGTGGCATGCCAGTGAAACTGAGACGAGTTCTGGACGTACTGGAAAAGGTGGTAACGGGAGTAACCGCGCTGATGGTTGGGGCGCTCGCGGTGTTCGTTGGCTGGCAGGTGTTCGCACGCCACGTCCTCAACACCGGGCAGTTCTGGGCCGAAGAGCTGTCGATCATCGTGATGATATGGATCGGCATCCTTGGTGCCTCCGGCGCGCTGTGGACCGACTCACACATCGGGCTCAACGTGCTGGCTGATCGTCTTCCCCCAACCGCCAAGGTGATCACCCGCGCGCTGAGCGATTTTCTGATTGCCGGATTTGCCGTCTACTTCTTTCTGCAGGGGCTGCAGCTGGTCAGCCGGATCACCGGAACCTGGTCGGCGCTTCGCATATCCATCGGACGGACCTATCTGGTGGTACCAATCTCGGCCGCGTTGATCGTCCTCTTCTCAACTTCCAAAGGCATTGTTCGCCTGGTGGAACACTTCACCCCATCCTCACCCGATTCCCCGGAATAAAGGAGCGGTCGCCAAATGCCTCCCGCCGTTGTTCTGATTGGACTGTTTCTGCTGCTGGCGTTTGCCGGTGTTCCTGTCGCGTTCTGCCTCGCGATTTCGTCGCTGGTGACAACCTGGTACATGGGGTTTCCCGCGGTGATCGTCGCGCAACGGATCGCCACCGGTCTGCAGTCCTTCCCGCTGATCGCCATTCCGCTGTTCGTTCTCGCCGGGTCAATCATGGCCAAGGGCGGAGTGGCCAGACGGATCGTCGACTTTGCCTACATCATCGTCGGTCCGTTTCGCGGTGGGCTGGCCATGGTCAACTGTATCCAGTCGATGCTCTTTGGTGGGGTGTCGGGATCGGCCATTGCCGATATCTCCTCGACCGGCCCGATCATGATCCCCATGATGCGCCAGAAGGGCTACGACAACGAGTTCTCCACCGCGCTGACCGTCGCGTCGGCAACGCAGGGGATCATCATTCCACCGAGCCACAACATGATCATCTACGCGATGGCGGCCGGCGGGGTATCGGTTGGCCGGCTATTCCTGGCCGGATACATCCCCGGCATCATGATCGGTATCAGTCTGATGATCACCTCGTACATCATCGCGGTCAGGCGCGGGTACCCCCGCGAGAAGCGCCCCCCGTTGCGCGAGTGCATCCGGATCTCGGTAGACGGGTTGCTGGCGGTGTTCGCCGCGGTCATCATTGTGGGCGGAATCGCGCTCGGTGTATTCACCGCCACCGAAGCGTCGGCAATCGCGGTATTCTACGCGGCGTTTCTGGGCATCTTCGTCTACCGGGAACTCAAACCAAAGGACATCTGGCCGATACTGTTTGACTCGGTGCGCACCATCGCTACCGTGTTATTTCTCATCGCGTCGGCCTCGGCATTCGCCTGGCTGCTCACCCGACTCCGGGTTCCCGCTGCGGTGATGAACGCCATGCTCTCTACCACCACCAACCCGATCATCCTGCTCCTGCTGATCAATGTGCTCTTGATCTTTCTGGGCATGCTGATGGACGTGGCGCCGCTCATCGTGATCACCACCCCGATCCTGTTGCCGGTTGTGATGGCCGCGGGCATGAGCCCGGTGACGTTTGGGATTGTGCTGCTGCTGAACCTGGGAATCGGACTTACCACGCCGCCGGTCGGAACCGGACTCTTCGTCGGCTGTTCGGTGGGGAATACCACCGTCGAGAAGGCAACGCGCGCGATGGTCGCGTTCTGGCCGGCCATGATCGTGGTGCTCCTGCTGACCACCTTCATCCCCGCGCTCACGACCTTCCTGCCGGCTCTGATCATGGACTGATACACAGCCACAGATGATCGAACAACGGAATGGAACAACACAATGGACGGGAGAAAACCAATGAACAATGCACGATTTGCTCTTGAGGGAAAAACCGCGATCGTCACCGGCGCCGGGACCGGCCTCGGTCAGGGAATGGCCGTCGGCCTCGCAGAAGCCGGCGCGCGCATCGTCGGCGTGGACTACATCGAGATGCAGGAGACCGACCGCGCGGTCACGGCTGCCGGTTCGTCGTTCTGCGGAATCACGGCCGATCTTTCAACGATCGCTCCGATCGATGGCATCGTCGCCAGCGCAGTGGAGGAGTTTGGAGCGGTTGATATCCTCGTGAATAACGCCGGCATTATCAAACGCAACGACTCCATCGACTTCACGGAAAAAGAGTGGGATGATGTGCTCAACATCAATCTGAAGACGGTATTCTTCCTGTGTCAGGCCGTGGCTCGCCAGTTCATCAAACAGGGCACTCCCGGGAAGATCGTCAACATCGCTTCAATGCTCTCCTTCCAGGGAGGAATCCGGGTTCCCTCCTATACCGCCAGCAAGAGCGGAGTCATGGGGCTCACCCGTCTGCTTGCGTGCGAATGGGCCAACCACCGCATCAATGTCAATGCGATTGCTCCGGGCTATATGGCCACCAACAATACCGAGGCGCTTCGCGCGGACGCCGCGCGATCGAAGGAGATTCTCGGGCGGATTCCCGCGGGCCGGTGGGGACTCCCCGAAGACCTGGTGGGCCCGGTGGTGTTTCTTGCCTCGCCGGCAAGCGACTACGTAAACGGATACACCATCGCCGTAGACGGCGGCTGGCTCGCCCGATAAACCGTCTGGACAAGCCCGTGTTCACCTGCATCGTCACCGACTACGTAGAGCCCGATCTGGAGTGGGAGGCCGCCCAGTACCGGGCGGCCGGCATCGCCTTTGAGGCCCTCCAGCTCCGTGGGGCCGCACCGGCCGACCTCGCTCAGCGAGTGGCGACCGCGGACGTGCTCATCGTCGATCAGGCAACGATCACCGCGGAGGTGATCGACGCCATGACACGATGCCGTCTCATCATCCGCCACGGTGACGGGTACGACAACCTCGATCTGGCCGCAGCAACGGCGCAGGGAATTGTCTGCGCCAACAAGCCCGGGTTCTGGAGCCGTGAGGTCGCCGAGCTCGCGCTGGGTCTCTCGCTTGCGCTCTGCCTTCGCCTTCCGGAGCAGCAGCGGGTTGCGGCAGCTCCGCTTCCCGAGGGCGGGTGGGACCTGGCACGCGCGATGCCGCAGCGGAGCATCGCCGGAATGACGGTGGGGGTGCTTGGGTACGGCAAGATCGGCCGTCACGCCGTTCGGCTCTTTCGCGCGGTGTGCGAGCGGGTTCTGGTGCACGATCCGGCCGTCCCCCATGCCGACATCCTGTCTGCAGGCGCCGTGCCCGCTACGCTCGATCACCTCCTGTCCCAATCCGACATCGTCACCATGCACGTTCCCGCCACTTCTGAGACAATCCGGCTCTTCGACCATGACCGGATCTCTCGGATGAAACCCGGGGCTCTGCTCGTGAACACATCCCGCGGCCCCATCGTCGATACCGACGCACTGGTCGCCGCACTCGAGCGTGGGCACCTCGCTGGTGCCGGTCTGGACGTGACCAGTCCCGAGCCGCTACCGCCCACCCATCCTCTGTTCTCGTTTTCCAACGTGATCGTCACGCCGCATCTCGGCTGGTACAGCGAGGACGCAATGGGGAACATGCGTCGTAGCATCGTTGCTGACGTAATCAGCGCGGCGGGAGGGACTCCGCCGGCAACCATCGTAAATCCGGACGTCCTGGACACGCCCGGTCTGCGGTTTGGGAAGGCATCATCATGAGCAACCACATTAAGGACGCCAATTCCGGTGGCACCACTGCCATGAAGGCAGTTCTGTTCACCGGCGCCGAGACTCCCTCGGAACAGCTGGTCGAGCGACCACCACGCGCAGCCGACCGGGTGTTGCTTCGGGTGGTGCGGGTCGGAATCTGCGGTACCGATCTCTCCATCCTGTCGGGAAAGCATCCACGCGCCCGGGCGCCGCTGGTGCTCGGGCACGAGATTGCGGCATACGTAGACCATATTGGCGCAGCCGCGGCTGCGGAGCGTTCCGATCTGAGCGTCGGTGACCTGGTAACCGTGGAGCCAATCATCAGCTGTGGAACGTGCGGTCCGTGCCGTCGCGGTCTGCCCCACGTCTGCCGCAACCTGCGTCTCTACGGAATCGATCTCCCCGGTGGCATGGCCGAATTCATGAGCGTTGCCGCACACCGGATCGTGCGAGCACCGCACGGCATGAGTCCCGACCTGGTGGTGCTGGCCGAACCGCTCGCGGTGGCAGTGCACACGGTGCGCCTCTCGGGGATACGATACGGGGACTCCGTGTGCGTCATTGGCGGGGGCCCCATCGGCCTCCTGACCGCGCTGGTAGCGCAGGCCGCGACGCCGGTACCCGTTCTGGTAAGCGAACCCGTTCCCTCGCGCCGCGAGGTCGCTGGAGAGCTTGGTCTCGAAGTGATCGATCCAGTCACGCAACCGCTGGATGAATTTGTCAATGAGCGCACCGGCGGGGAAGGGGTTGACCGCTGCTTCGAAACCGCCGGTAGTCAGCCGGCGATCAACGCGGCTACCCGCGTCCTTCGCTCGCGAGGGACTCTGATCCAGGTTTCGATGCCCAAGGAGCCTCGGTACGTGAACCTGGTGGACATCACTTTCAAAGAGTTGGTGGTGAAGGGTGTCCGGGTCTACGAACCGTTCGATTTTGAACACGCCCTCGATTTTCTCGCGCGCAAGCCGGAGCTGTTTCGACCGCTGCTCTCGCGGCCCTACCAACTCGACGAGGCGGTCGAGGCGTTCTCCGCGGCGCGCGCCGGCGACCAGGGACTTCGTATCGTCTTTCACGCAGGAGCGTAACACTATGAGCAATGCACTCTTCTCACTCGAGGGCAAAACGGCCCTCGTGACCGGATCCACGCAGGGAATTGGCCGGGCGATTGCAACCGGGCTGGCCGAGGCCGGGGCAACCGTGATTCTCAATGGCCGCGATGCCGCCAAACTTGACGGTGTGGTGCGCGAGTTCACCGACGCCGGTTTCACCGCACACGGTGTGGCGTTCGACGTCACCGGCGAAGAGGCGGTTGCTGCGGGGGTCGCAAAGATCGCTGAGACGATTGGGGATGTGCACATCCTGGTAAACAACGCCGGAGGAACCATCCGCAAGTTCATTCAGGAGCTGACGCTCGATGAATGGAACCACGTCATGAACCTTAATCTCAACAGCGCATTCCTGGTATCGCGCGCGCTGGTCCCCCAGATGCTGGAGCGCAAAGCGGGAAAGATTGTGAACGTCTGTTCGCTCATGAGCGACATCGCCCGGCAGCAGAACACCCCGTATGCAGCAAGCAAAGGCGCAATCCGCATGTTCACGCGTTCGCTCGCCGTAGAGCTTGGCCCGAGTAACATTCAGGTCAATGGCATCGGCCCGGGCTACTTTGTTACGCCACTGACCAGGGTGCTGCAGGAGAACCAGCAGTTCGACGGCTGGCTCAAGGGGCGCACTCCCATGGCTCGATGGGGAACCGTGGACGAGCTCGTTGGCGCCGCGGTGTTCCTCGCAAGCCCGGCCAGCAGCTTCGTCACCGGCCAGATCCTCTACGTAGACGGCGGGTTCACCGCGGCGATGTAGTACATTCCTGACCCCCTCCCTTGCAGCCCCGCCGACAGGCCGACTATACTACCGCCCGAAACCAGAAGGGGAGCGGGCATGACAATCGGAGTGTTGCAGGAGCAGACAACAGGTGAGCGGCGGGTGGCGCTGGTTCCGGCCCACGTCGCGTCGCTGGATAAGGCTGGCGTCACCGTGGTGGTGCAGGCAGGCGCCGGCGAGTCGTCCGGCTACCCGGATGCCTGGTACCGCGACAAAGGCGCCGAGATCGTCACCAGCGCAGCGGACGTGCTCTCCCGCGCGGACGTGCTGCTCACGGTTCGGTACGCCGCCGCCGCCGATACTCCCGCGTCGGACGTGGACCAGCTTCGCGAGGGCAGCACCGTCATCGGCTTTCTCGACCCCTACCAGCAGCACCCCAGTTTTGCCCGGCTGCGTGACCGGAGCGTCTCGGCCTTCTCCATGGAGCTGATCCCCCGCATCACCCGCGCTCAGAGCATGGACGCCCTCTCCTCCATGGCAAACCTCGCCGGGTACAAGGCTGCCATCATCGCCGCCGACAACCTGCCCAAGATGTTTCCCATGATGATGACCGCCGCGGGCACCATTGTCCCCGCCAAGGCCTTCGTGGTGGGCGTGGGCGTTGCCGGCCTGCAGGCCATCGCGACGCTGAAACGCCTCGGGGCGGTGGTCAGCGCCTACGACGTGCGCCCCGCCGTCAAGGAGCAGGTGCTGAGCCTCGGCGCCAAATTCGTGGAAATGGAGCTCGAGACCGGCGACGCGGAAACCTCCGGCGGCTACGCCAAAGCGATGGACGAGGAGTTCTACCGCAAACAGCGCGAGCTCATGACCGCCGTCCTTGCCGAGACCGACGTGGTAATCACCACGGCGGCGGTTCCCGGGAAACCCGCGCCCACCCTTGTCACCACCGCCATGGTGGAGGGGATGCCACGCGGCGCCGTGGTGGTGGACCTCGCCGCCGAACGCGGGGGAAACTGCGAGCTCACCCGCCCCGGCGAGACGGTGGTGCACAACGGCGTGAGCATCGTCGGCCCGCTCAACCTCGCCTCCAGCCTCGCCCACGATGCGAGTCAGCTCTATTCCAAGAATATCACCACCTTCCTGCTCGCCCTCATCAAAGACGGCGCGCTCACGGTGGATACCTCGGACGAGATCGTCGCGGCCACCCTGGTGACCCACCAGGGCTCGGTGCCCAGCGACCAGATCCGGTCCCGACTGCAGCTCTAGGAGAACGCCATGGCAGAATCGCTCGGCTTTGTGAATATCCTGACCATCTTTGTGCTCGCCATCTTTGTGGGCAACGAGGTGATCACCAAGGTTCCCCCCATTCTTCACACCCCGCTGATGTCAGGCTCCAACGCCATCTCCGGCATCACCGTCATCGGCGCCATTCTGGCGGTAGGCACCGGCCGGGAGACCCTCACCGTGGTGCTCGGCATGGCTGCCCTGGTTTGCGCCACCATCAACGTGGTGGGTGGCTTCCTGGTCACCCACCGGATGCTCAGGAAGTTCAAGAAGCGAGGTGACGCGTGAACGCCGCCGTTGTGTCCAATATCGCCTACCTCGTCGCCGCGGTCCTCTTCATCGCCGGCCTGAAAGGGCTTTCGCATCCGCGTAGCGCCGTCCGCGGTAATCTGATGGGCGCCGTGGGGATGCTCCTCGCCATTGTGGTCACCCTCCTGCAGCAGGGCATCATGAGCTTCGAGCTCATTCTCCTGGGCATGCTCGCCGGCGCCCTCGTTGGCGCGGTGTTCGCGCTCAAGATCCAGATGACCGCCATGCCCCAGCTGGTCGGGCTCTTCAACGGCTTTGGCGGTATCGCCTCGGTGCTCGTGGCCGGCGCCGTCCTCTACCAGGCCGTCATGGCGATGAGCGCGACCGCCGCCGGAGCAGCTGCCGGCACCGGCGGGGTCGCAACGGTTGCAGGGGCGCCGGACCTGCAGTTCACCATCGCCACCGCCTTCTCCGGGCTCATCGGTGCCGTCACCTTCTTTGGCAGCGTGATCGCCTTCGGCAAGCTGCAGGGAATTGTCACCGAGAAGCCGGTGCGCTATCCCGGCGAGCAGGTGGTCAAGGTTCTGGTGCTCCTGGTCACCATCGCCTTTGGCGTGATGGTGGTTCTTGATCCCGCGCAGATCAGCAACTACTGGTACCTCTCGGCCGCAGGGTCGCTGCTCGGCGTGCTGCTGGTGATTGCCATCGGTGGGGCCGACATGCCCATTGTCATCGCCCTGCTCAACTCCTATTCGGGTCTTGCGGCGGCGGCCACCGGCTTCGTGCTCTCCAACAACATCCTCATCATCGCGGGGTCGCTGGTTGGTGCCTCGGGCATCATTCTCACGCAGATCATGTGCAAGGCAATGAACCGCTCGCTGGCCAACGTGCTCTTTGGTGGCGTTGGCGCCGTGGTAGAGAGCGCCGCGCAGGGAGACATCTACGCAGGCAAGGTGAAGTCAACCTCCGCCGAAGAGGTGGCGATGATCCTGAAGTCCGCGCAGCGCGTGGTCTTTGTACCCGGCTACGGTATGGCGGTGGCGCGCGCCCAGACGCCGGTACGGCTACTGACCGAGCTCATGGAAAAAGACGGCATCGAGGTGGAGTTTGGCATCCATCCGGTGGCGGGTCGCATGCCGGGGCACATGAACGTGCTGCTCGCCGAAGAGAACATCTCCTACGACAAGCTTCGTGAGATGGATCAGATCAACGCAACCTTCTCCAACACCGACGTCACCATTGTGCTCGGCGCCAACGACGTGGTGAACCCCATCGCGCGGGAAGCGTCGGGGAGCCCCATCTCGGGGATGCCAATCCTGGACGTGGACAAGTCACGCACCGTGGTGGTAATCAAGCGCAGCCTTGGCGCCGGCTTCGCGGGTATTCCCAACCCGCTCTTCGCAGCGGAGAACACCCTGATGCTCTTTGCCGATGGAAAGAAGGCCATGGACGACCTGGTTGCCGCCTACAAGGACGCGTAGGCAGAGCAGGAAGGGGAAATTCCAGGGAAATCTCAGTTGGTCGGAGGCTCCGAATCGTTGGGGTCGCTGTACTTTGCCGAGATGGTCTGGATGCTTGGCAGTACCTTGAAGAACACGTCAATCAGCTCAGGGTTGAACTTGGTGCCGCTCATCTTCTCAATCTCTTCCAGTGTCTGCTCTTCGGTCCACGCCTGCTTGTAGACTCTGCTGGATCGCAGCGCGTCGTAGACGTCGGAGATGCTGACAATTTGCCCAAAGAGGGGAATCTCGTCTCCGCACTTGCCGAGGGGGCGGCCGAGGCCGTCGGTCTTGGTTGGCGTACCGGTTTCGATGTCCACGTGGCCGGGATACCCGGTACCGTCCCAGTTCTCGTGGTGGTTCAGTGCCACCAGCTGGGCGAGTTCATCAAAATCTGACTGCTTGTTGATGAAGAGGCGCGCACCCATGATGGTGTGCGACTTCATGATATCGTACTCATCGTCGGTAAAGCGGCCTGGCTTCTTCAGGATGATGTCCGAAATCGCCACCTTGCCCACATCGTGCAGCATGGCGGCCATGCGCAGGTTGTCCTTGGTCTTCTCGATCTCTTCGGGGTCCACGTTGTGGTTGCGCGCCCAGCGCTCGTAGATCTCCACCGCATACCCGGCAACGCGGTTGACGTGGGGGCCGGTTTCCTTGGGGTCACGCAGTTCGGCCATTTTGATCATTCGAAGCAGAATCGCGCGGGTCATCTGTGCCCGCTGCAACGCCACGGTGGCGTTGGTGGCAAAATGCATCAGCACGAGTTCATCCTCTTTGTTGAAGGCGATCAGATTTCCCCGCTCGCTCTTCTTGTTGATCAGCTGAATGGCGCCCAGAATCTCTCCCGTATTGGTTCTCAGCGGAACGCAGAGTATGGAACGCGTCTTGTAGCGGGAGATCTTGTCAAACGACGGGTTGAAGCTGTACGGAGCGTTGGAGGGTATTTTGTACGCGTTGGGAATATTCACCGGCTCTCCGGTCAAGGCCGAGTAACCGGAAACCGTTTTTGGGGTGATGTCAACGGTGAACACGTTGTAGATCAGTTTCTCGCCCGGCGGGAGCTCCGCCTGCTTGGTGTCATTCTGGGCGTAGTTGATGACCAGCTCGTCGCCCTGGCGGATGTAGATCGAACCCGCATCGGCGTTCATCACCCGGCGCGCCTCGGTGAGAATTCGCTCCAGCAGAACATCGAGATCCTGCAGTTTGTTGAGCTCGGAGTCCAGTCCAATAACGTGTCGAAGCCGTTTGGTTCCGGTTGCCATGCCGCGTTACATCCGCTTTATTGATTGCCGAGCGTAGTGATACCCATCTAATCGAGATTATCGGCGCGATTGCGCGAGGATGAAGCGAAATCCGGTGGTACTCTTCGGGAAAGGCGCCGTGCCGGCTTGGGGATTCCTACGCCGGCACGGGTTTCAAGTCATGAATCAGCGGCTCGCCGGCTGGCCCGCCATGAACGCATCCCACAGTTTTCGCTGCTCCGCGGTGATCATTCCCGCTCCCTTGCACAGGGGGCAGGCCCGGTCAAGGGCATTCATGATCGCCGAGCGGATGAATTCACTGCGATTGGGTAGACCGGAGAGCGCTTGGGCCAGATTACCATCAACCTTGAACGTGATGACCTCACCCTTTTTGTCAGTTTTCATACGTGGTCTCCTCATTTATTACTCTGTCCATATTACGACGTCGTATGAAAAAAGTCAAGCGATAATCATAAGACTGTGAATGAAGGAATAGATATTCGGGCCGATGGGTTGAGATGTTGGCGAGCTGGTAATACCAAGCGATGGCATTCAAGACGAAAAAAAGGTACGGCGGTCAGCCGTACCCGTGCGGTTATCGCGCTCTCTGCGTTGTCTACGCCACGTCTTTCAGCTGCAGACCCTGCTTCTTCAGGTAGGCGAGCAACCCCAGCTTGCTGATGCTGCGCAGTGCCCGGGTGGATACGCGAAGGCGGACCGTTCGATCCAGCTCAGGGATGTAGAGACGCTTCACGTGCAGGTTGGGGCGCTGCCACTTCTTGGTCTTGTTGTTTGCGTGTGAGACGTTATTTCCAGATAGCGGCTTCTTGCCGGTGATGCTGCATCGTCGTGCCATATCAGTAACTCCTTGCAATTCCGGGAACCCTCTGTGTATCAGGCTTTCCGCGAAAGATCAAGCGCCGCGAGCTCCAGCGGCGGTTTCGCCTCCGGAAGACGCGAGTGATTGCAGATGTTTCACTGCGAGATGCCATTTATACGTATTCCCGCGCCGATTGTCAATGGTCATCTTGTAGAGATTGCCACCGAGGTAAAACTCGAGGTGCTCGCTGTTCTGTACGTTGATTCCCTCAATGCCGGCAATCGGAAAATCTATCGCTGGCGCGCCGGTTTCCGGGATCAGCCGGATGCGATCGCTGAAGAACTGCAGCCTTCCGTTTGCGAGTGGCTCCAGTGGACGGCTCTTGTAGCCGGTTTTGGCGATCACGCGGGGCTCTTCAAACAGTGGTTCGCACGCGTCGCTCTGGGCGTACTGCTCGACGCTGCGCGTGAGGAAATCACTCTGCCACAGATTCCACGCGCGAATCGAATCGTGGGCCGGCCGGTGGTCGCTTGCGGCGGTGAAGAATCCCTGTGCGGTCATCCTTACGCGGTATCCACAGGCGCTGCACCCGAGGTGTTCCCCTTCGGACACCAGGGTGCCAATGGTGTTGCAGTGCGGGCAGACGCAGAGCACGATTTCCAGATACTCGGCACGGTGCTTTCCACGATAGATCACGCGGTGTGTACGCTGCCATTCGGACTCGTCGTGCTCCAGGGCGCTCACCAACCGTTCGTGCACCTCGTCCAGGGTGGCGGCCCGAAGCTCCTCAACGGTAAACACCTGGTCGAAACTGATCACAATGCGCCCGCGACGGAACGATCGTGCCCAACGCGGAAGAGAGAGAAAGGCCCCCTGCACCTTGGCTGCCACAACCGGAATCTTCAGCGATTTCACCAGCTTGGCGGTGGCGGGATAGATGGGCAGGGTGTGGCCGTCCCAGGTATTCTGGCCCTCGGGATAGAGGCCAATAATGCCGCCGTGCGCCTTCACCTTCACAATGTTCTTGACCGTCTCGAGGTCGGACACCGCCTTGGTCTTGGGGATGCTCCCGACCAGTCCCAGCGCAAAGTCCACCAGCCGCGAACGGAAGTTGGAGTCCGACACCACGTAGTGTACCGGAGCGGGTATCTGGCAGTTGATCATGAAAGGATCAAGTACGCACGCGTGGTTGGCAATCAGCAGGTAGGGCCCTTTCAGTCGCTTCACCAGGGCCCGGTTTTCCGTTTCGATATGAAAAAGCCAGCCCAGTGTTGGTCCAACGATGTTGCGCAGAATGGTGTTTACGTGGCGAGGCGCGTGAATGCGCCGCCGCCCGCGTCGCAGATCCCTGCGGCGTGCTCGACGTTCATTCATAGAAGGGCAGAGTATACCGGATCGCGCGATGGATGAAAACTGCCCCGAAGCTTGGTGAAAAATCGGCGAAACGAAAGCAGGGAGAACAAATGGTGATTTATAGAGGGTATGAGATCCATTACCCACTGGGAGTTTGTGCAGGAGGATACGCCGGACACCTTTGAGCCGCCGTTCTGCCTCAACCCGAAGTGCCGCTATCACTGCGAACGAGCCGCAGGCAAGGCAGCTGTCCCCTGGTTCTACCGCCACGGCAGCTACCACACCGAGGCCTTCGGCGAGGTTCCACGTTTTCGCTGCCGGCACTGCGGTCGCGGCTGCAGCCGCCAGAGCTTTCGCCTCGACTACTACGCGAAGCGCGTCCTCGACTACCGTGAACTTCTGCGACAGCTGGTCAGCTGTGGCAGCACCCGCGATATGTCCCGTGCCTTCTGCGCTACCACTTCCACGGTCGCCAACCGCATCGAACGCCTCGCGCGAGCCGCAGCGGCGCTTCACGCGGGAGTGTTGCAGCGCATCGGGGTCGGCGAACCGCTGGTGATCGACGGGTTTCAGAACTTCGCACTCAGCAAGTACTTCCCGAACAACATCAATGTGCTGATCGGACAGCACAGCGGGCTACTCTACGACTGCGACTACCGCACGATCCGCCGAAGCG
>REDM01000221.1 GCA_007693485.1 Spirochaetaceae bacterium | reverse complement strand
CCGGGCGGATCGACGAAGAGAGCAGCTTCGCCCAGGCCGTGTCGCGGCTTGACGCGCTTGGTTGGAGCATCGCGGACCGCGCGGCAGCCGATCCGGTCACGCTGGGAGAGTACGCCTTCCTGCTGATGAGGGCGTTTGAGTTCCCCGGCGGGCTGATGTACCGGGTTGCCCCGGGACCGCGCTACGCGGCGCGCGAAGTGGCGGCGCTGCGCATTGCCGAAGGCACGGCGATGGTGAACATGAGCCTGTCCGGCGAACGGGCGGTGCGCATGCTCGGCCGCGCGATGATCCACGCGGAAGGGGGGCGGCTGTGAACCGGCACCTTCGCTTGGGCACGCTCGCCCTTATCCTTCTACTGATTTGTTCCGGCGGTGCTGCGGCCTTCGACTGGGACTGGGGCGGATCGATCGACAACACCACCCAGCTCGGCTTCAGTCAGATGTACGATGAAACGCAGTGGACGCAGAATCTGAAGCTCGGCCTCTGGGTGAGCGCGCTGCAATCGCTGAACAGCGGCGGTTCCATCACCATGACCGCGGCCGGCAGTTACCGCTTCACCGACGAGCGCGACTATATCTTCGACGTTGACCTCCTGCGCGCGGTGGGCCGCTACCCGGGTGCCCTTGGCCCGCGTACGACGGTGGTCGCCACCCTCGGCCGCACTCCGTTTCGCGACCCCACCGGCCTGGTGCTGGACCACCTCGCCGACGGCGGCATCGTGACGCTCTCCTTCCCGCGCGCGAGCCTCCGGGCAGGAGCCGCGTACACCGGCCTGCTGCTGAGCCCGTCGTCGACCATCCGGATGTCCAACATCGACTACACCGAACAATCCACCGACGACGAGTTCTTCGGTCCGAAGCGTGCAATCGGACTCCTGGACTTCCGCTTCCGCAACACCACGCTCTTCACGCTGGCGCAGGTGGACTTGCGCGATGCGGATGCCACCGGCGAGGATCTGGTCAATACGCAGTACTTTGGTATCACCGGTACGGCACGGTTTGGCCGGTCGACCTACTGGGACAACCTGCTCATCGTAAACACCGGTCAGACCGAGACAGGTGCCAATGAAGACAATCTCTTCGGCTTTGTGGTGGGTACGGGCCTGCGCTACTTTAACGAGGACCTGCGGTTCTCTCGAGCCTCGTTTCGGGCGCTGTTCACCTCGCCCTACCTGCCGGTGGAGGAGTTCATCGGGTTTGACATTGACACCTTCACCCCGATGAACGAACCCAGCCTGGGGCTGGTGTTCAGCCCGCGCATGTCCAATTTGATCTTTGCGGAGCTGGACTACTCGCTGCGGCCCTTCGCGGGCTCGGTGCGCGGACCGGCCGATTCCGTACGGATTGGTGCCGCCGGACGGGCCTATTTCCGCGGGCGGTTTGCCGGATTCACCAACGATCCGGACTTCGTGGGGCAGATCGATCCCGATTCCGACTCGATGTATCTTGGTACCGAAGTGGAACTTGGCGTGGCTGCCCGGGTGCTCTCCGACCTGGGACTTGGCCTTCGAACCGGCGTCTTTCTGCCGGGAAGCGGCGACCTCGGCGCGTTCAGCAGTGATCGCAAGCCCGAGTGGGTCGTCCGCTTTGATCTCTCGACGGCATTCTAAGGAGTGATACCGATGAGAAAACGATTCATCGTTCTGTTGTGTCTGATACTGGTTCTGGCCACAACGGCGTGGGCCCAGCAGGCAACCATCCGCTCGGTGAGCGGCAAGGTAGAGGTCCAGACCGACGGCGGCGCGTGGCAGCCGGCAACGGTTGGCATGGTGGTTCCGGTGGGTGCAACCATCTCCACCGGATTTGGCGCCTCGGCCAACGTTGAGATCCAGACGGCAACCATCGTGGTTGGGGCGTTAACCCGCATCCGTCTGGAAGAGTTGGCGCAACGCGAAGGCGTGCTCACCACCGACCTCACCCTGAGGGTTGGTCGCGTGCGGGCGGAGGTTCGAAGCGCTGAGGGGCTGCAGAGCGAATTCCGCCTGCGCAGCACGCAATCGACGGCGTCGGTGCGCGGCACCAGCTTTGAGTTTGACGGCCGCAACCTGCGCGTCCTCAGCGGCCTGGTCCAGCTTGCCAACCTGAACCAGCGGTCCAGCAACGTGGGCGCCGGAGAGTCCGGCGAGGTAAGCGAAACCGGCGACGTGAACTCCGGAAGCGACCTCCGCGAGCGTAACTCGGCGGTACAGGTGGCCGTGACCGATTTTGGCGATGGTGCCCCCAGCTTCCTGCCCCGCCGCGATGAACTGGGCGTGGGTGCGATCCGGGTGCAGTGGACCGTGGCGGTCGAGGACTGAGGAGTAGCGATATGAACGCAGAAATGAAATCACTTCCGAAACGATATCTCCGGCCAGCAGGCGTGGCGATCGCCGCCGCGCTGGTGCTGACGGTGCTCACCGCCTGCTATGCGCCTTTGGGCGTCGAGGCAACCGGCGGGCTTGCTATCAATATGACCCTGCCGGGATCGATCAGCGCTCAGTCCGGCGGCAGCTACATCGCCCGCGTCATCGTGTTCAACCAGGACTACGAGGATCAGCTCCGCCGGGCGATTGCGATCGGGATGTTTGTGGATGAGAACAAAGACCAAGTCGTGCTGACGAGCGAAGTCCGAGCTTACCTCGACTCGCTTGAAGACGAGGCAGAGGAGCTTCTGGCCAACTTGCTGCTACGTGCGCCGGTGCGGTTTGGGGGCAAGTACTATATTGATATTCCGATCAATACCGGGAGTGGTGCCGGCGAGTTTGTGCTTCCCGGTATCCCGGCTGGACGAAGCTACATAGTATATGCACGTCTATTCGAGTCAGGTGTGCCGTTCGACGAGGACGACGATCCAGCATACGAGAGCCTCGTGTGGGAGGACGTCGCCGATCGCGACATCGATGACTGGCTTTTTTTCGATGGTGATCGGCCTGGGATCATGAGTGCGGTCACATTGAGTGCTGCACGTGATGCGTTTGACATCGTTCTCAACGGACAAGGCGACAACCGAGGCTACATGAACGTAAGATTCCGTGAAGGCGTTTCCGTGCCGGTTGTCGCCGGACGGACGGAAGACGCTACCATAGAGTTCAAGGACGTGAGTGGGGACTGATCCCTCATCGAGGAATCCTGCGCTGGCTTCACCGAAGGCCGGCGCTTCGATTCATACACTTGCAGATGCTGGCCCCGGGTAGTCGGGAGCGATCTGCAAGTAAGCAAAAACATCGATCGCGCCGCACAACCCGCCGCGATCCCACCATCCACGCGAGCACAACCGCGTTTGCTATCGGTTAACTGTCTCGTTCAAGTAGACAGTTAACCGAGTATATTCGCCCCTTGTGCCACCCGCGCCATCAACCCGCCAACCGACCCACCCACCAATTCACATTCGTCTCGCAAATCTGCAACTTTTCCCCGCCGAACCGTCTCTTCTCTTGTAGGCCCGCAAGATCGAAC
>REDM01000174.1 GCA_007693485.1 Spirochaetaceae bacterium | reverse complement strand
TACCCTCCAACTACCATGCTGGACCAGGCCCCGCACCCAACCGCCATCACCGCGCTGACCCCTCACCTTGAACGGCGTGTCGAGCGAAACCCACTGCTTCACATTGACACCTTTGTAATTCCTTCCCCCTACGTTCAAGACAGCGAAATTGAAAAAGACTATCAGCACAGTTTCGTCTGGATTGAGGAGGGCGAGATACTCGGATTTGTTCTGGTCTACTCAGACCGTGCAAAGCGGAGCTTCCACGTATACAAGCTGGTGACCAGCCCATTTGGTCGCGGCCGCGGAATCGGGACGCTCTTTGTCGAACACCTGGCGCGCGTCATCCCACCCGAGTCGGCCGTGTATCTCTACGTCTGGGAGAAGCAGGTGGATACGCTGGAGTTTTTCCAGAACAAGGGGTTTCGTGTCGGGAAAACGACCGTCTACCAGAACCTGGTGTACTATCACCTTTCCGCTCGCAAGGAAGACATCCTCACCGACGGCGAGCCGCCCACCGCGAGCCGACTCCCATTCGTGGAAGAGATCGGGCGTACCCGTCATGACGCCAAAAAGACCATCAGGCTGCTGGCAAACATGGTGGAGATGCTCTCGATCGAGAACTGTGGGCGAATCATTGAGGATATCAATCGAGAAACAACAACGCTCGTCAATATTCTGAACGCGTTTCGGGATACCGTCAGCACCACCCACGCCGTGGACGTAAAAGATCTCATTCTCGAGCGCATTCTGCCCTATATTGAGGCCTCCTCGGTAGCCTGCATCGTCAAGCTGACCATCGATGCCGATACCACCAAAGCGCTTGGGTACTACATCAACTACGGGCGAGCATTGGTGAACATCGTGGCAAACGCGCTGGAAGCGATCGCAGAAGCAGATCGAAAAGGGGTGATCGAAATATCCCTGCGAGAACAGGGCACTGATCTCGAATTGCGCATTGAAGACAACGGTGTCGGAATGGATGATGCCCTCTTGGCTCTCGACGCTGCGGGGATTCCGGCATTCGTGGGCCGAACGACGAAGCTGCGGCGGACGGGGGAGGGGCTTGGTACCCTGCAGATCTACTCGACATTTGGCGCCGAGAACATTTGCGTGGAGAGCTCGCGGGGCGAGGGTTCCACCTGGACGATTCGACTTCGGAAGTCGGGAGATCACGCCGATCGCTGGTTTGTGAAGCTGGAGCAACGCTTCCATGAGATCCAGTCGATGATGGGCGGCCCCCGTCCGGATTCCGACTCCGATCGGACTGCGGTGATTGCGTATATCTGGCAGTTGCGCAAGATGCAGCTCTACCTCTTCGACGTGATTCTTCAGTTTGGCAAGTATCATAACGTCAGAACGGTGTTTCGAACGGTTCTGACGTTCATCCTGGGATCTCGGTCCGTCGCGGAGATGGACGATGAGTTTGCGGCTCTGCGCACCGACTATCCGCAGCTTAAACAGCGGCTGATCGTAACAGCCGGCGAAGTGAAGGCACGGTTCGCTCACCTGCGGGAGACGGTCGACTACGATCGCTACCGGGGAGCGCTCTTCAAGAGCTACGGGCAGGCGATGGATAACGTAATCATCTTCACCCTGGATCCTGGGAGCGGCGAGTTTTTTGCAACCGACCGGAAGCTTGCCGAACATCTGGACTTCGTTCCTTACCTCGGGAAGGAGCGCGATGAGCTGCTGCGCGGAGAGTTCATCGGTGATGTCAACGAGCTTGCGCAGCCGATCGTGCTCGGTGTGTGGAGCGTAGAATCCGATGAAGACCTCCGGCGCAAGCTCACGCTTCTTCGGGAGGGAGCCCGCACCCTGGTTCGAATTGGCGTCTATGAAGAAAAGCGCCTCTCGTTCTACCGGACCACCCACGTACACCACACCCGCGACATCAACAGCGACACGGCAACAACGGTGGGCCGGTTTGCTCAGGTTTCGGACGAGGAGCTCTGGCGGTTCACCACCGATGCCGTCGATGAGTTGCAGGGGTTTTTGACCGCGCTTGACTGAGTGCGTCCCGGGATCACTGCCGGCCCCGGCCGGCGGGTACGGGTTGCCACGCAGGGAATCATTCGGTAGGTTGAACAAGTAGAAACGTCCGTCCGTTCGTTCGACCGTTCGGTCTCGCATTACTCCCCCTAAGGAGTTCTTCATGACAGTTCAAGACAACACCATTGTCAGCATCAACTACACCCTCACCGACGATTCGGGTTCCGTGATCGACAGCTCGGAACAGCGCGATCCGCTCTCGTTCTTTTTCGGCGCCGGTACAATCATTCCCGGGCTGGAAAAGGCGCTCGCCGGCAAGAGCGTTGGAGACAGCCTGGATGTGGTTGTTGAGCCGGCCGAAGCGTACGGAGAGTACAACGATCAGCTGGTGTTTGCGGTGCCCGCCGATCGCATTCAAGACGCCGGTGGCCTCGAGGTTGGTGCTCAGGTGCAGGCCCAGACAGCGGACGGACAGACGCAGGTGCTCACCGTGAAGGCGGTCTCAGACGACGACATCACCCTCGATGCCAATCATCCGCTTGCCGGAGAGACGCTGCATTTCGCTGTAGAGATCACCGATGTTCGCCAGGCCACCGACGAAGAGATCGCACAAAACGGACGTTCGTAAACGCGGCGCTTACGGAGCAAATCTCGGGTCGGGCGCGAGTCCGTGGTCTCGCAACCACTCACGCAGCGCCCCCGGATAGCCGGTGTTATGGTCCGCAAAGGAAACGAGTGAGAGCCCTTCGCGCGAGCCGATCTGGATGGCGGTTCCCACGTGGCGATAGCCAAACAGCGCTGCCGGTACGCGTGGAACCGGATCGGCCCCGTTAATGACCCGCACGATGCGCTTCTGGTAAGGCGACAGTTCGCGCGCTCCGGCGCGGTTCAGGAGCCGCGGCATGCCGAAGGTAACGGCGTGGGAAATGCGGTCGGGTTCGTGGTTGAGGAAGTCGGCGAAGGCGAGAATTGCGAGCGCTCCCCCCGCGCTGTGACCCACGGCCATGATCCGCTGTGCGTTGGAAGCACGGGCCCGTGACAACACCGTATCCCGCACCGCGTGATACTTCTCGCTGAAGCCCATGTGGGTTCGAACCGATCGAGAGAAGATCTCGATTTCGGGGCGACGACGCACGATCATGGTGTTGTGTCTGCGATCGGTCTCGCTGGTACGAAACTGACTGCCGCGAAACACCACGTAGAGTGTCTCCTCTTCTTCAATGAACAGCACCTGGGTGTTGGTTTCGGGGTGTTCGTGGTATTCGAGAATCCATCCGCTGTCTCGATAGGTGTCGCGCTGGCGCCACGCCGCCTGACACATGTGAAACATGCGGTAGATGTCCTGCGGTTCCAACGATACGGCACGACCGGCCGAAGGCGCGCTCACCGGTGGCACAATCATGCAGGAACCAAGCAACAGGGCGCTGATGCCGCGGAGGAACGCGAAAGAATGCCGGCGTATTGCAGCTTGCCCCATCAAAACAGAATGAGTCCCGCGATGCCAAGCGGCACCAGATAGATCGCGAAGAGATAGAGTTTCCCGCCGCGAATCAGCTTGAGCAACAGCACCAGCGAGAAGAACCCCACAACCAGAGAGGCGAGAAATCCCGCCGCAAGGGCGGGAACGGACACCACGGCGGTCAGGGCACCGAGATCGCGCAGGGTGAGCACCAGCGCGCCCAGAATGGCGGGGATCGAGATCAGAAAAGAGAACTCTCCGGCGCGGGTCCGGTCGATTCCAGCGGCGAGTGCCGCGGTGATCGTTAACCCCGAGCGTGAGATTCCCGGAAGTACCGCGATGCCCTGTGCAATACCGGTAATGAGCGCGTGGCGGATGCCAAAACCGTCGTAGTCGATCGATCCATGGAAGAAATGAGCGGCGATCAAAATAGCCGCGGTCACCAGAAACAGCGCCGATACGAGTTTGGGAAACCGGTCCAGCCTCGCCTCGGCGATCGCCAGCCCGATGACCACCGTGCAGATCGTCGCGATGACCACGTACCCCGCAAGTCGAACCTGCACCAAATCATCCGCGTCCGCCCGCCGTGTGGCCCATCGCCAGAGGGCCACCAGAATCCGCGCAATTCGCTCACGGAAGACAAAGAACACCACGACGAGGGTCGCGATGTGGAGAATCACGTCAAAAAGAACCGGAATCTCGCCCAGGCCCATGAGATGACGCATGACCACGAGATGGCCGGAACTTGAGATGGGAATAAACTCAGCAACACCTTGCAACACTCCGAGCGCAAGTGCCTGTACAACGGTCATGAATACTCCTTGATTTGGAAGAGTGAGCGTACGCCACCATAGCGCGGTACCGCCGATAATTGCAACGCGTCCGGTGCTGTGGTATACAGGCTCATGATGCTCAGAAAACCATTATTCGCCCGACCAAGGGTATTTTTTTTGCTTCTCGCGCTTGCTCTTGCGCTTCTCGGTGGCTGTGCCCGGCGTACTCCCCTGAGGGAAACCCGGTTGGTGCTCGGTACGTCGGCAACGATCACCATCTACGACGATCGGGTGCCTCGAGGCATCATGGACCGTGTGTTCGATCGGGTGGTGGAAATCGAGTCGCTGATGAGTTCCAACGCCCGCAACTGGCCGGACAGCGAGGTGCTCGCGATTAATCGCGCGGCTGGGAGTTCCCCGGTTGCGGTGTCTCCGGACACCTTTGAGGTGATTGAACGCGGTATCCGCTATTCCGCGCTTACCGACGGAGTGTTTGACATCAGCGTAGGGCCGCTGGTCTCTCTATGGGGGATCGGAACGCCGCGCGAACGTGTTCCCACCATGGAGGAGATTGTCGCGGCAAAACCGCTGATCGATTTCTCTCGGATCGAGATTGATCCGGAGCATCGGACCGTTTTTCTACCCGAAGAGGGAATGGCGATTGATGTCGGGGGGATCGCGAAGGGATTCGCAGTGCAAGAGGCCGCGAAGCTGTTGCGCAGTGAAGGGATATCCCGAGCTGTTCTCGATTTTGGTGGAGATGTGTACACGGTGGGGCGGCGGCCGGACGATAATCTGTGGCGGATTGGATTGCAGAGCCCCGATACGGGGCGAGGCGGAATAATCGCGGTGATCGAGTCGTCGAATACCTCAGTGGTCACCTCAGGGGCGTACGAGCGGTTTTTTGTCCAGGACGGGGTGCGCTACCACCACATGATCGACATTTCGACCGGGTTTCCGGCACGGAGCGAAGTGATCAGCGTGACGGCAATCGCCGAAAACGCGACGTTGTCGGACGTACTGTCGACTGCCGGGTTCATCCTCGGGTTGCGCGAGGGACTCGAGCTGCTCATGCGCGTTCCCGAAGTCGAAGGGATCTTTGTGACCGACGACCGAAGGGTCTTTGTGACCGACGGTTTGATCGATCGATTTCGTTTGACGGATCCGGAGTTTCGGCTCGCATCAATTGAGAGTGTTCTTGGGCAATAGGTGAACCGGTTGGCATCTGCAGCCCGTGCGTTCAGACCGATGGTGGGGTGGATCGAGGCGCGCCGTGACCGGGGGTCTTCACCAAATCTTCACAATCCGTGGACACTTCGTAAACGATAGGAGTGTATCCTTGCTGTATACCACACGCAAGGAGGGTGGATATGAAACGAGCAGTAGTGATCATGGTAATCGGTGGATTGCTTGCATTCGGGTTGGCAGCATGTGAACCGATCGAAAACGGAGATTTTGAAGCACCCATGGATCCACCGGCCGAACAGCCGGTCCAGTGAGTGAGGATCGTGCGACTGACTCCTTCTGTCGCACGGAATTCCCAACCAGGGGCGGCATCGAGCCGCCCCTTTTCCGTCTGGCGCATGCGCTGATAGTATTGTTGCTGTGAGTTGGAACATCAAACGCACCCGACATGGCCACCGGGTCAGCGGTGGCTTCTTCATTTCTTTTGTCATCGGTCCCTATTTGATCGCTCTGGTTGTTCCTGTGCTGTTTCTGGTGGCTATGGATGGGTACTACCTGATGCGCGAAGGGGCGTATCTTGTCAGCCTTCTGATCCGGGCGCGATCGACGGAGCGGATGCGTGTGCAGGCGAGTCTGGACCCCCGAACCTTCTCGCTTTTCGACCGCGCAGTGAGTATCCGGGCATTCGCGGAGAATGAACTTGGACTTGCCACGGACCGTAATTTCACTCGATACATTCCGATTGACCGGGATTACCTCGTGACGGTGGTTTCGGCTGCCGGTCAAGTATCGTTCAACCGATACTACTGGAACTACCCCCTGTTCGGGCGCGCGCCGTATCGCGGTTTTTTTTCGCGCGAGCATGCAGAACAGGAAGCTGCTCGTCTGCGCTCTGAGGGGTGGGATGTGGTGGTGCGACAGGTGCATGCGTTCAGCCTTCTGGGCGTCATTGGCGACCCGCTCTATTCGTTCATGGCCGACTACACCACCTATCGGCTCGCTTCGCTGATGTTCCATGAGAAGACGCATTCGACGATCTGGCTTCGTGGGCAGGTACAATTCAACGAGGAGCTCGCCAGTTTTGTGGAACACGAAGGAGCACTGCGCTACCTGCGGGCTCGCTACGGAGATGATTCATCCGAGTATCGGTTGGCGATGAATCTTCGAGAGGATCGGGCACTGTTTCGCCGGACGATAGCCGGGTTACGGGAGAGTCTCACCGATCTCTACGAGTCAGAGCGCACCGCGGCCGAAATGCTCACGGAGAAAGACCGTATCATTGAGGAGTTCCGCCACGAGTTCATCGTTTCCTACGATGAGCGGTTCGCGACCGAGGCCTTTCGCGGCTTCGGCCGTCTTCCGATCAACAACGCCCTTCTTGATCTCTACACCACCTACACCGGAGAAATTGGTCTGCTGTACGAACTGTTCGCTGCCGCTGATGAGGATCTTCACGAAACAATACAGCTTCTACACCGCGTGCGGGCGTGGCCTGATGATCCGAGGGGGTATATCCGCGATGTATTGATCCCCGAGCTTCTGTTTCGTGGTGAGGGGAGCTTCAGTGAAAATCGTGGCTCGCTACTGCCGGGGCACCGCCTGGAATCTGCGGTGCCCAGCACGAGCGCAGAATAAGATGCACCACGCCATCCTGCCGTTGCAGCGTTCCGGTGATGCCGAGTACCACCTGAGTAAGCAACGTCACCCGGTGGCGGCGGAAATCGCTCTTCCAGACAATCACGTTCACAAAGCCGGTCTCGTCTTCGAGCGTCAGGAAGAGTGTTCCTCCGGCGGTGCTTGGGCGCTGTCGGCAGATCACCAGCCCCACAAAAGAGACGGTGCTGCCGTCGATTCCGGCGGCCACGTCGCAGGCGGTGGGCAGCGCACGATTGCGTAGATGGCCGCGAAGCGGCGCCATGGGGTGGCCGTCGGCGCTGTGGCGGGTCCGGCGGTAGTTCCAGCGGATCAGCTCCGTTTCGTCCAGGGGGCGAAACTCGGGCGCCACCGTGTTGGCTGTTGCATCAAGCGGTTGCTGCAGGGTGGATTTCGACTCACCGGCCATCGCGGGCCGTGTCGGCAGTGTGCGCCGCGACTCCCGGCCTCGACCGATGTCCCGCCGGCGGGTTGAGCCGAGCACCTCCCAGAGCGCCTGCCGCCGCGATATCCCGAACGCTGAGAGCGCACCGCTCTCAGCCAGGGCGCTGAGGCTTCTTTCATCGAGCCGGGCCGCGGAGACAAACGCCGCGAGGCTGCCGGGCATTTCAGAGCGTGCGCGCCGGATCTGTTCCCAAGCCTGGATCGAAAGCCCCTTTACGTAGCGAAGCCCCATCCGGATTGCCGCCCCGCCGCCTTCGAGCGTGCACTCCCAGTCACTTCGCGCCGTGTCCACCGGCAGTACCGTGACCCCGCGACGCTTTGCATCTTCCACGATGGTCGCGGGGGCGTAAAATCCCATTGGCCAGGCGTTCAGCAGGGCGCAGGCGAAGACCGCCGGGTAGTGGTGCCGGAGCCACGCCGTACACCAGGCGATCAGTGCAAAACTCGCGGCGTGGCTCTCGGGAAACCCGTACTCACCAAAGCCGCGAATCTGGTCAAACACCGCCTGGGCAAACTCCCGCTCGATCCCCTTGGAAGTCATCCGCGAGATGATGGTTTCACCGTGCTTCTCGATCGCACCGCTGCGCCGCCAGGCAGCCATGTCGCGCCGCAGCTGATCAGCTTCTCCTGGGGTATAGTCCGCGGCGATCACCGCAAGCTTCATCACCTGCTCCTGAAAGAGCGGTACCCCGAGGGTCTTGCGCAGCACCGGGACGAGGTCGGGGTGGGGGTAGTGTACGTCCTCTTCGCCGTTGCGCCGCCGCAGGTAGGGATGAACCATTCCGCCGGTGATCGGACCGGGGCGGACGATGCTGATCTCGATGACGAGGTCGTAGAACTCGCGAGGACGAAGCCGCGGAAGCATGGACATCTGGGCGCGGCTCTCTATCTGAAAGACGCCGATGGTATCGCCCCTGCAGAGCATGTCGAAGACGGCGTCGTCGCGGGCGGGTATGCGCGCCATGGAGAGGTCCAGGCCGTAGTGCTGTTTGAGCAGGGCAAACGCCCCGGTCAGATGGGTGAGGGCGCCGAGGCCAAGGAGGTCTACCTTGAAGAGGCCCAGCGCTTCGACATCGTACTTATCCCACTGGATCACGGTACGCGCTTCCATTGCGGCGTTTTCCACCGGAACCAGTTCGATCACCGGCTCGCTTCCCAGGAGAAAACCGCCGGGGTGAATGGAGAGGTGACGTGGCGTGTCGAGGATTTCCCGTGAGAGTTCAATAAGCTGTCGGTGAAGCGGGGCCTCGGGATCGAGGCCGGCGTCGCGAAGGATCTCCGGCAGTGCGGTGCTGCGATGAGATACCATACGGGCAATGCGATCGAGGTCGGTGGCCGGCAGACCAAGCGCTTTCCCCACTTCGCGAATGGCGGATTTGGGCCGGTAGCGAATCACGTTGGCCACCATCGCCGCCCGGTCGCGCCCGTAGCTCTGGTAGAGGTGCTGGATCACCTCCTCTCGCCGGTTGTGCTCAATGTCCAGGTCGATATCGGGCGGCTCGGCGCGCTCGCGCGAGAGAAAGCGTTCGAAGAGCAGCCCCATGCGTACCGGGTCGATGGCGGTGATCCGCAGACAGAAACAGACCGCGGAGTTTGCCGCCGAGCCCCGCCCCTGGCAGAGGATGCCTCGTTCACGACAAAAGTTCACTATTTCATACATAGTGAGAAAGTATCCGCAGTAATCGAGCTCTTCGATCAGGGCGAGTTCTTTCTTCAGCTGTTGCGAGACCTCGGTGGGAACCTCGCCCCGGTAGCGCTCCTGCGCTCCCTGCAGCGTTACGCGGCGCAGCCAGCCCCCGGTGGTGTATCCCTCGGGTACACGCTCGGTGGGATAGCGATAGACCAGATCGTCAAGGCTGAAACGGCACTCCCGGGCAATCTGGAGGCTCTGCTCGAGCGTCTCGGGGATATCCCGGTAGAGCCGTGCGATCTCTTCGCCACAGCGCAGGGCGTACTCCGCGTTGGGCGGAACCCGGTTGCCGATCTGGTGGATGGTGGTTCCCCGATCGATGCAGCGCAGGATCTCGTAGAGCGGACGGTTCTCCCTTGCAGGATAGAGCACCTGCGGAGCGGCTGCACAGGTGATCTGGTGTTCCAAAGCGTGTGCACGAATGAGTCGCTCGCGGGCGCGCTCTTCGGGAAGCCGATGGCGGGCGATGGCCGCGAAGAGATGTTCGCCGAATGCCTCCCGGAGCAGGCCGACAGTGTGCGAGGACGCATCGGCAAAGCCGGTTGTCCAGAGAGCGGTAAGGCCTTCGGCGTGCCCTGCGATGTCCTCTGCGGTGGCCTCCCACTGCCCCTTGGATGCGCGCAAGCGGATGGTGGTTATGAGCCGGCAGAGCTGACCGTAGCCTTCTCGGGTTCGGGCCAGGAGCGCCAGGGAGGAACCGTCCGTGGTCTCGATTTCGGCGCCTACGATGAGCCGGATTGCGGGTTGTCCGGGTTGTCCCCCCGCGGGCTGTGCGGCCGCTCGGTGCTGTGCGCGTGTTGCCGTATGTGCGCGGACCACGCCGGAGAGGCTCGCGCGGTCGGTGAGTGCGATGGCCGGCAGGCCGTATTCGGCGGCTCGCAAGACGAGTTCCTCGGGACTCCCGGCGGCATGGAGAAACGAGAAGTGACTTCTGCACCAGAGCGGGACGTAGCACACGGGTTACTCCACGCCTCCCTGGATGAACCATCGATTGGTATCGCAGTCGTGATAGATCCAGAGAATCTGCCGCCCCCGCCACGCGTAGTAGTAGTGGCGCTCGGCCTCCTGCTCCCACCATTTCCCCGAGACCACGAAGGGTCCGGCTGCCGGACGCAGACCGCGACGGGACGCGAGTTCAACCGGTTGATCCAGAATACGGCGAACGAGATGAAGCCCGGCCGGGCGAATGCGGGCCGGTAGCTGCAACTGATCGAGCGGCATAAGGACAAAACGTCGATCGGGCCGGTGTTCGGGCTGCAGTACCATGCGGCAAACCACGTTGTTTCCGAAACGGGCCCGAAGCAGTGCGAAGGCCCGCGCGGCCGCCGCCCGGTCCCGTCTGGGTGCTGTCGAAAAGAGCTCACTCTGCGGCTGGTTCACCGCTGCCGCCTCTACGTGCACGGTGATCCGCTGCACAGGCGCCGCGGTCTGCACCGATTCGAAGCGCAGTCGCAGGAGCCGAAGCCAGACTGCCGCGTCACGGCTCGGTGTGGCGGGCTGCAGCGCTTCCCGAAGGCAGGAGCCGTCTTCGCAGTCAAGTTCGAGCTCGATCCTGCGCATATGCTGCGTCGTGGCTACCGTCTGCGAGAGCAGGTCGAGCAGCAGCCCCTCGATTGCGGAGAGAAGCGCGGTTGTCGAGGAGAGGGGGGAATCGAGAACCATCTGAGCGCGCAGTGCCGAAGGCGTGTCAGCGCCTTGAACCGGGAGCACCTCCGGCTCGGTTGCCAGGCGATAGACCGCATCGGTTTGCATGCCAAATCGGCTGCGGATGCCTTCGCGCGGCAGGGCGCAGAACTCGCCCACCGTGGTGGTGCCGAGCTGCTGGAGTCGCTGCTCGACCTCCGTCGGCAGCGGTAGAAGCGATACCGGCGCCCCGCGAACCCAGCGACGCTCTTCGGCGGAGCTCTGAAAGCCGCGAACCGCCCGCTTGGCGCCCGCGTAGCTTCCGAAGCGGCTGTAGCCGACACAGATCCGCGAAAAATAGCCCTGTCCCCGGACCGCCGCCCGAACCGTCAGGGCCCACTCGGAGACGCTGCCGTAGAGCGCTTCGAGGCCGTGCGCGTCCAGCCAGAGTGCCCCTGGATCGAAGGCACACTCTTCCACGTGGGGGGTAAAGCGCTGCAGCAGCGAGACGAGGGAGTCAATGGCATTCTGGATCTCAGTATCTCCAACGACGCTGCCGTGAAGGGCGGGGCAGATCGAGAGCGCCGCGGCGTAGCGCAGACCGCGCTGCACTCCAGCCTGCTCGGCCACCCGGTTTGTGAAGAGCACCGCTCCCAGCGGCGCGTCTTCGCTCACCACGGCGACGGGACGCTCCTTCCACTCCGGGTTGCGGTTCAGCACGATCTGAAGCGGCAAGCGAACGATATCAAGACAGGCCGGGCGGACCATGTCCAGCCTCCGTCCAATCCCAGGAATGTCCCCGTTTCTTGTCCTTTTCCGCCCTGATTTCCAGAAGAAACCCACCCTCGACACCACTGCGGCTGCGCGCCGAGGCTCGCAGCGACACCATGGAACCGAGCGCGGAGTGGTCGCCACCGGAGGCGCAGAGAAAGAGTACCAGTACCGAGTTCCCGCGCGCCAGACCGGCGAGACGTCCCAGAATGCCGTCGGGGATGGATGGGGTAACGGTGGTGAAATCAATGACAACAAGCCCGAAGGCGCCACAGCGAACCAGTTGATCGGCGGCCACGGCGGCGTTTCGCCCTTCGGAAAGGCGGATCACCACCACCCCGTCGAGATCGACCCCGTTTGCTTCGGCGTCCGGCGGGAAAAAAAGCGGCGATCCCGCCGAAATCCACGCAACGGGTTCCCCCCGCGTGTGGGCTTCCACAATGAGACGAACAGCGGCGGTCAGTACGGCCGAAGCGTGCGATGCGGTTGTGTCTGATGCGGCCTCGGCTGGGTGCACCTCGCAGATGCGGCCGCAGAGCTCGGCAAAATTCCAGCCGGGACGGTCAGCAGCCGGTGAATGTTCAGAGGTGAGAGTAGTGGCGCTTCGAACTCCGCGGGGTGGCATGCAAGAACTCCTCGACAGGAATACTATACAAATGTATAGCTGTCAAGGGTGTTCCAAAGCGTGTGCATTTTTTGGCGGTCGGCAGACCAGCTGATTACTGCTATATCGTCCGAACTTCGCCGTCGCACAGCACAAAAAACGTCCGCGCGTCCTTCTCGAGGATTTCGTATCCGTCCTGATGGCTGCCAAAAGAAGGCATGAGCAGCAGGTTGGACTCCATCACAAAGCAGGGCAGCGCCGGTGCTTCCGGAGTTGCGGGAAGCCGGACGCAGGGGTGGAGGTGACCACAGATCTCCGGTTCGCTGCGGCGAGTGCCCGGTTTGTGACGGAAGCGCACCGAGCCCACGGTAACCACGTCGCCGGCGGGCTCCACGTCCCATCGATTCAGTACCGGTGCCGAGAGATGATCGTAGTTTCCGCGGACCAGCAAAACCTCGGCAGCCACGGTCTTTCGCCACTCGGCCACCAGCCGGATCAGGTCGGGCGTAACCGCCGAGGCGCCGTGCACCAGATCCCCCAGTACCAGCAATCGCTCTGCAGCACAATCGCGTACCAGCCGCGAGAGCCGCCGCAGAATGGCCGTATCCGGCGACCGTTCCGCCGCGTCCGCGGTCTGCGGCGCATCCCGGCGCCCAAGGTGAAGGTCTGCCACAACCAGAAGACGCTGGTCGGGCCAGTACAGGGCACCAGACGGATCGAGCTGAAATACAGAGCCGGCAAACGAGACAGAACGCTGGTTCGAGGTCATGATGCGGGTAGTATCGCGCAAATCCCGGCGTGAGAAAAGTCCCACCCCTCGACAACCGGTGAAACCGTCGCTATGCTGGATCGACTGGAGACCCCATGCCGCTGCCGTCGATTGTTGCCTCTGAACCTCGGCCCATTCTCGCCCTCGCGCCCATGGCGACGCTCGGTCACGCGGGATTTCGGACACTGGTGCACGAGTTTGGGGGATGCGACCTGCTGTTCAGCGAAATGATCAGCGCAGAGGCGTTTCTCGGCGGGACATCGTTTGAGTCGTGGTACGTCGAGACCGCGCCCGATCCCGCGCGGCTCGTTTTCCAGCTCATCGGCAAGCAGGCCGATCGGATCGTTGAGGCGGCGCGGCAGATCGGTCGGCTTGACTGCGCGGGGATCGATATTAACTTCGGGTGCAGCGCACCCCATATCCGCAAGGCGGGCGGCGGCATCGCATGGACGGCCGATCCTGATCGCGCGTACGATCTGGTTGCGCGGCTGCGCGAAGCGGTTCCCGCCGAACGCACCGTTTCGGTGAAGCTGCGCCTGGGCGAGGGGGAGGAACCCGACGAGACCCTCTCACTCGCTCACCGGCTGGCTGCCGGCGGGGCGGATTTTCTCACCATTCACCCGCGGCGCATGAAGGAAGGGTACGCCAGGCCGGCTCGGTGGGCGATGATCGAACGGTTCGCGCGCGAGCTTCCGATTCCGGTGCTGGGTAACGGTGATGTGCGCACGATCGCGGATTATCACGCCGCGGTCAGCACCGGGGTAGCCGGGGTGATGATCGGCCGCAGTGCCGTATCCCGGCCGTGGATTTTCCGCGATATTCGCGCCGGCTCTCACGAGGAGGTGGACCGGGCTGCGGTGGCGGAGCGATTCCATCAGCTCCTGGAGCGATACCAGCCGCCGGAGTTCCACCATACCCGCGCCCGGCGATTTCACGGATACTTTCTGGCCGATATGCCGTTTGGCGCACGTCCAGCCGCCCAGGTGCACGCGATGGCCGGATATCCGGAAATCGTCACACACGTCCGCAGCGTATTGGGCGGTGCGAGCGGAAGCCGGACACCATCTCAACCTGCACCATCCGGAATGGAGGGATGAATGAGCAATGAAGCAAACCAGATATCGCCCACCGGCCCCAAAGCGGCACGTTCCGTTCACTCCATGAAACTCGACGTATCCCCCCTCATCATCCGAAACGCCACGCTCCGCCACGCGGAGGGCCGGCACCAGGTCCGGATTCATGCGGGCCGCATCGCCGAGATCGTGCCGGAAGACGGCGTAATTCGGGATTCGCCGGCGCGTCAGGACTCGGCGGCGAACGCAGTGAAGAAACCGGACGCACCTGTCGAAATCGACGCCGAGGGCGGGCTGGTCACCGAGGCATTCGTGAACGGCCATCTGCACCTCTGCAAGGTCTACACTCTCGATCAGCTCGGCGACGCTGCGCTGAAGGACTATCATGCCGCCGGTATGGGCGGGGCGATGAGCGCGATCGAGGCCGCCGCTGCCATCAAGAAAGACTACCGATCCGAGCGGGTCGCGGAGAATGCGGCACGCGCCGTCGAGCGGGCAATTGTGTACGGCACCGGATACATCCGCGCCTTTGCCGATACCGATACCAGCGCGCGACTCGAGGGGGTGAAGGGCGTAATGGCCGTGCGCGATCGGTATCGTGACTCAATCCGGATCGACGTGGTGGCCTTCCCCCAGGATGGCCTGATTCGGGATCCGGGGGCCGAAGAGCTGATACGTGAGGCGCTCGAACTTGGTGCAGATGTAGTTGGAGGGATTCCGTGGATCGAGTTCACCGACGCCGACGCACTCGCCCACGTGGAGCGCATGTGCGATCTGGCCCGGGAGTACGACCGCGATATCTCCATGCTGGTGGATGATGCCGGGGACGCGGGGCTTCGCACGCTTGAGATGCTCGCCACGAAAGTGGCCGACATCGGCTGGCAGGGCAGGGTTACCGCCCAGCACGCGCGAGCGATGCATCTCTACGCCGAGCCGTATTTTCGGAAATTGTGTGCACTTTTGTCGCGCGCCGGTATTGGAGTGGTCAGCGATCCGCACACCGGCCCTCTGCACGCACGGGTTGGAGACCTTCTGGCGGCGGGAATCCCCGTCGCCCTGGGGCAGGACGACGTCTTCGATGCCTACTACCCCTTTGGCCGTAACAACATGCTGGAGGTCGCCTTTCTCGCCGCCCACCTGCTCTGGATGACCTCCCCGCAAGACATCGAAACGCTCTATGACATGATCAGCGTGCACGCGGCTCGGGTGGTGGGCCTTGATGAGTACGGCCTTCGCCCCGGAGGGCGTGCGGATCTGGTGATTCACCCGGTTTCGCGCGTTGATCATGCTCTGGCGGAACACGCCGCACCGCGCGTCGTGTTGCACGACGGCCGCGTGGTCGCCCGCGACGGTCGCCTCGTGGCAACGAAACAGTAGAGCGTAGCGATGTATGGAGAACGCTATTGAGACGAGTTCTGCCGACGCGCTCGGTGGATCGAGCCCTTCGATCGCAGAATCACGGCATCGGTCAGCCACGGGAAGTGGCGCTGCATGAAGACCAGGTACTTGCCGCTTGCCGTGAGGTAGGTCTTGCGTGTGCGACGCTCCACCATCCGATAGACCGCCTCGGCAGCCTGCCGTTGAGTGGTTGAGGCCTTGCGCGTAATGCGCATCGGAGCGCCGTCGGGACCCATGATGGTCTTGTCGGGGTCGTTTTCCGTGAACGCGAGAAACAGCACTCCCGCGTGAACGCCGTCAGAATGATGCTCGGCGTGAATCGATTCGGCGAGGCCCGTCAGCGCCATCTTGGCCGCGGAATAGATCGATACCCCGGCAAACCCGCGCACTCCCGCCAGACTCGAGATAAACACCACGCTCCCGCGTGACGCGCGCAGCGCCGAGAGGGCAAAACGCGTGGGATAGGCGGCGCCGAGGATGTTCACTCGAGTAACCGAATCGATCACCGATGGATCAAGATCGGCAAAGGCTCCCCGCATCGAGACTCCCGCGTTGTTGACAAGCACGTCGAGGCGACCGTATCGGGCGATTACCGCATCAATCATCGCCCGGCACTGCTCGGGGTCGGTCACATCGGCAGGGTATGACCACACACTGTCACCAAAGCTGTGCATTCGCTCAACGGTTTCGGCAAGCCGAGCAGGGTCTCGGCCGTTGAGCACAATTTTGGCACCACGCTCGGCAAACAGCACCGCCGTTTCCCGTCCGATTCCCCTGCTCGAACCAGTAATCAGTACCACTTTTCCGTTTGGGTCATAACTCACGGTTGTTCTCCTCGTGCGCCGCAACAGTGACAATTCTGGGGGTGGGCGTCGACGGGGCGATGTTCGTATGTGCGGTGTCTGACGGACATGATCATTTCCTCGGGTCGTAGTCAGAGACTTTTGCAAGCTCTTCAAACAAACTTCGCTCGCGGTCGCTGAGGGTTTCGGGTATGCGGATGGTTATCATCAGGTAAAGGTCTCCCCGGGTGTCGCCGTCGGTACGCAGCCCCTTTCCCTTGAGCCGCAGGCGCTTTCCCGCCTGACTGCCCGCCGGCACGGTAACCGTTGCGCTTCCGTTGGGGAGGCGGGCGGCGACCTTGGCGCCGAGCGCGGCCTCCCACGGCGCCACGGGAAGATCGGCCTCCAGATCGGAACCGGTGATGCGAAAGCGTGGGTGTGGATTGATGCGGATCCGCAGGAAGAGGTCGGCCGCCGTTCCATCCCTGCGCATCCCTCCTTCACCGGCCAGACGGAGCCGCTTTCCGTCCGCGATTCCCGGCGGGATCGTGACCTCATAGTTTTTCTGGTGACGCTGCATTACCCCGCCGGGGCCGGGTTCATCGACCGTCAGGGTGAGGGTTCTGCGGCCGCCTCGGTACGCCTCTTCCAGCGACATGGCCACCTCGGCTTCGGGATCGGGTTCCGGACCGGAACGTGCTCCGCGCGACGGACCACGCGATGGATCTCCGGTTCCGCTGCGGCCGGGGCCGCCGCTCCGACCTGCACCAGAACCACCGAACATCGTCTCAAAGAAGTCGCTGAATCCGCCGGAGAAGAAGTCAAACGATTCGTTTCCGTCAAACCCTTTGAAGTGAAAGGACGGCCCGCCGCTTCGGCCGCCGGAAGAGAATCCCTCCCATCCCGGAGGCGGCCGAAACTCATCACCGGCCTGCCAGTTTGCCCCAAGCGTGTCATAGCGCTTTCGTTTCTCCGGGTCTTTCAGAACCTCGTACGCCTCAGAGATCTCCTTGAACTTCTTTTCCGCGTTGGGGCTCTTGTTGACATCGGGATGCCACGTTCGGGCGAGTTTGCGATAGGCTGCCTGCACCTGTTCGGGAGAGGCACCGCGCTCGATTCCCAGGGTCTTATAGTAATCGTGAAATTTTACCGCCATCTGTTTCTCTCGTGCCTCATTGCTGTGTGCTTCACATACGGCGCTTCTCGACTACCGTGTGGGTGCGGCACCCGTATGGTCCGCACCCAGTTTTCATCACCGGCTCAATTGAATCACAGAGCGTCCATTCCGGCTACCACCCGAACGCCCTGGCGTGTCACGCGGAAGAGAATCTCTCCTCGCGCCTGCGAAAGCACCCGGTAGAACTCGCGGGCAGTACGTACGTGACTGTCTCCCACCTGGGATATGACGTCACCGGGTCGCAGTCCTGCGATGGCTGCAGGCGATTCGGGAACCACGTTCAGGATGAGCAGACCTTCGACATCGTCACCGATGTTTCTCGCCTGCCGCAACGTGTCGGTCAGCGGGGCGATGGTCATGCCGGGCCAGATCTGACTTCCGTCGGCTACCTGCTCTTCGGTACCGCGGCGATCGAGGGTCACGTTCACGGTGCGCTCCTGCCCGTTCCGGATCAACCGAAAAGCGGTCTGGCGACCGGGCGGAAGGTTTCCGACCACGCGGGTCATCTGCGTCGCGTCGGTGATGCGGGTATTGTCGATCTGGGTCACGAAGTCACCGGGACGAATGCCTCCCCGAGCCGCGGGAGATCCACGGTGCACGCTCATCACCAGCGCGCCCTGTCGTCCGGCAACGCCGAGATCCTCATCCAGGCCCGGCATCGCCTGCGGGCTCACGTCTCCAATCGATACACCGAGCCAACCGTATACAACCTGCCCAATCTCGATGAAGTCGGTGATCGCGCGACGCGCAGTGTTGATGGGAATGGCAAAACCCAGGCCCACGCTTCCGCCCGATCGGGACGCGATCCAGGTGTTGATGCCCACGATATTCCCATCCATATCGGCGAGGGCACCGCCGGAGTTACCGGGGTTGATCGACGCGTCGGTCTGGATAAAGTCGGTGAACCCGGCGATGGGCGAACCGGGCTGCGGTCGGCGGCCGAGCGCGCTGACGATGCCCGCGGTGACGGTGGATTCGAACCCAAAGGGGTTTCCTACCGCCAGCACCCAGTCCCCCACGTAGAGATCGTCGGAATCGCCAAGCCGCGCGATCGGCACCTCGTCGGATGTCTCAAACTTGACGAGTGCAAGGTCGGTGCGGGGATCGCGTCCTACGGTTTCGGCGGAGAATTCTCGGCCGTCGTAGAGCCGCAGGCTGATCTCGCCGGCCTGGCCCACGACATGGTTATTGGTAATCACGTAGACTGAATTTCCTTCGCGCTGGACGATGACACCGGATCCAAGGCCGGGGCGTCGAAACTCCCGCTCTTCAGGCTGCTGTTGTTGCTGCTGTGGTGACCGTGGGCCAAAGAAAAAGTCAAACGGTGACTGAAATCGTGGAACCTGCTGACGCACGACTTCGACGGTGTTGATCTCTACCACTACGGGAAGCACATTCTGGGCGACGCCGCGAAACGACATGGGTGCAGCGCCGGGCGCTGCGGGGAGCGGTCGCTGGGCAGCTTGTGCCGCGGGCGGCCGGTCCACACTCTGGCTTCCCGATACCGTCTGATGGTGAAGCGCCTGCTCGCCTGGAGATTTGGTGTGGTCGCTGGAGCCGCCGGATCTCCATCCTGCTGCAAACCCAACGAGCACCAGGAGCAGAGCGATAATTCCCGTTGTGAGTGTTCGCTTGTTCCATATCATAAAAAAATTCCTCCATCTCTCCTTCCCGGTGAAACCCGTTCTCTTGTGCGGTGGTTATGAAAAATATACTGCGTTTTTTTTTGATCGACTGCCGTTTTTTCCCCTGATTCTCTCTGTTGAACATCATGGAGGATCGGCTATACTGGCGCCGATGCAGTCCAACGTTGCGGTGCCACAGGCGGTGGCTTCGCTGACACGAAAGTGTGTGGCGATCGGTTCCGGTAAGGGCGGGGTGGGCAAGTCCACTACCGCGGTCAACCTGGCGCTTCTCTGTGCGCGTGCCGGTGTGCGGGTTGCCCTGGTCGATCTCGACCCGCTGTCTAACGCGGCGGTTATTCTGGATGTGCCCGAATCGGCCATGGCCCATGTTCCCACGGAGGTGGATGGTTCGGATGCCCCACTTTCGGCCTATTCCGTTTCGCTGTTCCCCAACGTTGACCTTCTGTTTCCCCGGCAAAAGCTCTCGCGTGGTGAGAGCAACCGGATCCGCGATGCGCTCTTCGATCGCTACGGCGAATCGCTCGATCAAGCCTACGATCTGCTGATTTTTGACATGCCGGCGGGCATCGGCCATTCCGAACACCTGAGTTTCCTTCCCTACGTACAGACGCTGCTGGTTGTCGTGCAGCCGGAACCCACGTCTCAGGTCTCGGCCGGAGGCTATCTGAAGGCGGCACTCGAAATCGCGCCGGACATTACGGTTCTGCTCTGGCACAACCGCTTTGCACCCGAGGCGTACGACGGCCTTCCCGCGGCCCAGGTAGTGGCCCAGTACAACCGTTTTGTGCCGGATGACCTTCGGATTACGGGTGAACAGCAGCAAAAGATCACCGATTTTGCCTACCTTCCCGAGGACTCGGCACTCAACCTGCTTCAGCATCGCTATTCGCCGGTAACCACCCTCGCGTACCGGATGCGCGGACTGCTGGAGATGATGCAGGATGTGCTGCTGCCTCCCATTCCCGAAGAGATTTCCGCATCGGCCGTCAGTCGGATGCGCATGCGGCGAATTCTGCTTCGGACCAGAGACCTCAAACACAGTTCGGCTTCGGTAACCCGCACCGCCGAAGAGCTGGTTGCCGCTCGAATCGAACGGGACCTCATCGGAGAGGACCCCGAGGGGCTCAAGCGGTTTCGCGTCGCCATCTATCGGTACGTTGCCACCGTTGCCGCCGATCCGCTTCGCAGAGCGATGCTTCGTGCAATCGATGAAGCGACTGCGTTCCTGGAGGTGACAGCTGGATCCGATGGTGGAGGCGGGGGATACGGGACGGACGACCGTTCCCACCGCCTGGAAGCGCGGATAGCGACGGTTCTGGAAACCCTCGGAAAGCGGATCGCGCAGAAACCGGTGCCGATTGAGGTTCGTCATGGAGCAGGGGTACTGGTATTCTCGGTATCCATGCTCAAGCTGCTGCGATCGCAGAGCGTAGACCGGCTCTTTCGTGGGGTAGTGCCGCGGCGCAGCGACGACGGTACCACGCAGCGGCGAGACCGCCGTACGCAGATCCGTCGGCTCGTTGAGCGCGACCCGGAGTATCACGGACGCTTTCTGCATCTCGTTCGCACGGTTTACCCGGTGGTCACGCGACAGATTGGGGTCTACGCGCGGGCAGCAGGGGTTGAATCGCTGCTCTTGCGCGCAGCCGACGGCTCTGTTCATCGTTCCGCCTACCTCAAGCTCCTGACCAACTTTGCCCACGAGGCGGTGCACAGCGGACTCGGAGTGGTCATTGGAATGCCCAACACCCCCGCGTACAACAGCGCACACCAGGCGGCGCGCAAACTGATGCAGCGGATCAGGTCTGCGTGAGGCCATAGTGGTGCATCAATCGCAGAGACCGGCTATAATGGCGGCCGTGCAGATGCTGCCGAGTTGGAGGGGAACCGGCCGTGCGGAGTGAGCTCGAATCTCAGTTGGGACGAATTGCCAACTGGCTTCACGTGTCGTTCAAGAAGAACATCCTCACCACCTTTGATCGTGTGCTCGATGAGGACGAAGAAGTCGACGACGTGCTCGAAGGGTTCTATCGCGGTGGGTCGGTGGTCTCATCGGGGTCGGGAGCACCCGGTATTCTCTGCATCACCAACCGCCGGATTCTCTTTCTGCTCAACGGTAAATCCACCACACCCGCAGAGACAATCTCTTTCGACGATCTGCTCCAGGTAGACGCCCGCCGATCCGACAGCTCGGTCAAGATCACCCTCCAACACTCCGCGGGTACCGGGGTACTCACTTCTACCAAGCGCAGTACCCTGACGCGCACTTTTCTCGACCACTTGAAGTCTCGCGTTGGGGACGAGATCGTTGTCGAGGACGAGGGTATCGCCAACGAGTCCACCGATCGGCAGCTTTCGAGCGAAGAGAAGCTCGCCAACCTGAATTTTCTGCATAACGAGGCACGCAAGATTATCCGGGCGGTGAATCAATACAAGCAGTTCAACAACGAGCCGGCGTTTCTGCAGCAGATGATCGATGACCTGATGTACGTAACCTACTGTTGTGTGGGAAAGGCGGAGCATCCACCCGAAGAGACCAAGCTGTTCATTTCGATGGTCTTCATGTACCTGCGCCAGCGTTTGATCCCTGATCGCGAACTGGTGCTCGACGTGTTTCGCTACGACTCGCTTCCGTTGCACCATCGGCGCCAGATCCTGACTCACTGGCATATTTTCCACAATGAGATCCAGAAGGTTCGCGGAGTGACCGTTTCGTCGCTGAAGTCGCTGCAGTACCTGCACCTCTACGACCGACGGCAGGACAGTTCGCATTTTGACAAGATGGCGGCCTCCTTCTTTGCGTACGCCCAATGCGTGATCAAAGCCGACGGCACGACCAAGGGAGACGCACCGCAGAAGCTCGCAGCCATCCGTACTCTCATCTACGGCGACCAGGAACAGGTGTCCGCATCGGAAGAGAAGAAGGTCGCCCGAAAAACCGTGCGCATCGCCGAGCAGCAGCAGGAAGAGACGCTCGACGAGGTGATGGAGAAAATCAATACCCTCATCGGAATGACGAAGGTGAAAGCGCAAATCAACACCTTCATCAACGTGATCAAGGTGCACAACGAACGCGAACGCCGCGGGCTACCGGTGACGCCGTTTTCGAAGCACGCGGTCTTCTACGGACCGCCGGGAACCGGAAAGACTACCATAGCGCGCTACCTCGGTCGGGTGTACAAATGTCTCGGGCTGCTGGAGAAGGGCCACATGGTCGAGACCGACCGCGCGGGCCTGGTTGCCGGGTACGTTGGGCAGACCGCCATTCAGGTGGACGAGGTGGTCAACGAGGCGCTCGACGGGGTGCTCTTTATCGATGAGGCGTACACCCTCTCACCCCGCGGCGCGGGCAAGGACTTTGGTCAGGAGGCGATCGACACGCTCCTGAAACGAATGGAGGACCACCGAGACCGACTGGTGGTCATTGTGGCGGGATACCCCGACGAGATGAACGATTTCATCGCATCCAATCCCGGGTTGCAGAGCCGTTTCAGCCGGTATTTCTATTTTGACCATTACACACCGGAAGAACTGATCCGGATCTTCGATATCTTCGCCTCGAACGCGTCGTTCAACCTCACCGCGCCCGCGCGCCGAGAGTTGCTGAATGTCCTGACCACCTTCTACAAGAAGCGCGACAAGGCGTTCGGCAACGGCCGCTTCGTACGGAACATTTTTGAAAAGACCGTGGAGAAGCAGGCAAACCGCATCTCGGCGGTATCTCCGCTGACCGATCAGATCCTCTGCGCGATCACCAAACACGACATCCCGACCCGCGAAGACTTTCAGCACTGACGCATCGCCCGCAGGCACCAGTGACAGCCCTGGTCACCGCTGGAGGATGGCGCCGATCACCGTGTCCATTGCCGTGAGCGCGTTGGTGAGGCGGCGGCGATCCGATGCCGAGAGTCCCTTCGCGGGAGCAACCGTGCGCAGCTCCGAAAGAGCTGCGGAAACCGAGTCCACGGCGTTTCCCACGTGAAGATCGTCGTTCATGGCGGTTTCAAAGAGCAGCGGTAGTTCGCCGAGCAGCCGTTCCGCCCGCTCTGCGTCCGGCCGGGATCCTGCCGCGCCACCAAGAAGGGCATCCACATCGCCCCGTATCCCGCGGATGCGCGCCACGCGATCGTCGATCAGCTCGTCGGTAACGTTGAGTTTCTCGCGGTAGTGACCGTAGATCAGCAGGAAACGCACCTCGCGGGGCGTAATCCCGCGTTCCGACATCTCTTCGAGATGGAGCACGTTTCCCTTGGACTTGGACATCTTTACCCCGTCCACAATGACGTGCTCGCCGTGCAGCCAGTAGTGGCAGAACTCGCGGCCGGTGATTCCCTCGATAACGGCGCGGTTGTAGTCGTGGTGGCGGTAGATATTGTCGATACCGCCACAGTGAATATCGATTTCGTATCCAAGCTGCTGCACGCACATCGCGGGGTCCTGCACGTTCCACGACGGGCGGCCGGGACCGATGGAGCTCTCCCACGCGACGGCGTCCCCATCGCGCTTGCCGTGCCAGAGGATGAAGTCGCCGCGGTTCCAACGGTTCCCCTCGTAGGTGTCCTGAGCAAATCGACGATGGTCCGTTGGCCAATCACTCATATCGAGGCCAAAAATTTCACCAAACCGCGAGTATTTGAGGGGATCGTAGAAGACGTCACCGTCGTGTCGGTAGGCAATGCCGTTTTCCAGAAGCTGCTCGATCAACCGTACGGCTACATCGACGCTGGTGGACGCACGGGCAATGGTTTGCGGAAGGGTGATCCCGAGTGCGTCGCACTCCGTCCGGAATCGCTCAAGGTTTCGATCGGTAAGTTCGCCGACGCTGAGCCCGAGGTCGGCCGCCTCTTCGATCGCCTTGTCCTCGACGTCGGTTGCCACGATCACCCGGTGAACGGTGTACCCGCGATAGGTAAGGTAGCGTTGCAGCACGTCTTCGTAGAGGAAGGTGCGATAGTTGCCAAGATGGGGTCGGCGGTAGACCGAGGGGCCACAGGTGAAGAGGCGTACAACACCTGGCTCGCGCGGGGTGAACACCTCGCGGCGGCGGGTCAGGGTGTTCGTCAGAATGAGGGGACAGTCGGGCTGAATATGACTCACACGATCTCCTTCTTCAGCAACTGAGCAATCACCACGACCGCAACGGCGGTCGCCCAGATTATGGCCGCTGTCCACAGCATCGAACGAACGATTCCCCGGGTCATTTGGCCTTCTCTCTGTTGAATGTCCGCGATCAGTGGCTCGGTGGACCGACGAAACCGCACCATGCCGGTATACCACGACGCGCCGTTTCGATCCATGGTAGCCACCGGATGAAACACCAGGATCTCGCCGGGTGGTCGCACGGGATCAATCTCAGCCGGTTCGGTCCCTGCCCACGCGCGCGCAACCACGGCAAGCCGGTCGCTGCCGCGCTGGTAGAGCACCCGAAAGACTTCGTCCGCTTCGGCAAGCTCCGCCTGTTCTGCCGCAGGCGTGCGAATGAGCAGGTCGAGGATCGACTGAGTGACCGTCTCGATCTGCGGAGTCAGGTCGACCATTGCCTCGTCGGCGGCGCGATTCATTTCCAGAACCAGTTCGGGAATACGCGACGAGAGCTCATCCTGCACCCGGGTTCGACCCGGCTGATAGCGCAGAGCGCCGGTGTTTGTCAGAAATCCGGCTTCGCTCGAGGCCCAGACGGTATCGATCTCGCGACCCGGCGCGCTGCCGAACCCGCTGATCGTTGCACCGCGCGACCCTTCTACCACGGTGGCGCTGCGCGCAAGGGCAATCAGTTCAAGAGGATGTCGCGCAGGCTGAACCAGGTACTGCTCGGCGAGTCGCGCCACGGTTCCTACGTAGAGCAGGCTGCTCTCACGGAACCGCGCGCGGGCGTCCAACGTGATCTGGGCGGAGTGTATCGAATGCTGGATTAGTCCGATACCCGCAATGGCGACGGTGGCCGCACAGGCGGCAATGAACACCGTTCGGACAAACTGTCTGTTTCGAATCACGAAGCGCTCTCTTGATGCAGGCCGTCGGCTGATGAAGGGGAACGACGGCCAAACCGGTTTTTGTTTCTCAGCATACCGATGGGACCCTTGGTGTGCAATCCGTTCCGTTTTGTAGTAGGGTATAGAGGAGTACGGTACGGATATCGGAGGGCGCATGCGCAAGGCGTTGTTGTATACAGTGATGATCGTAGGCATGATGGCGGCCGTTGCCGGTCCCGCGGTCGGTCAGGAAGCAAACATGGTTGGCACGTGGACCGTTTACCGCGTCGACGAGCTGTCAAACTACACCATGAGAGACCATACCGAGGGAAACGTGGAGGTTCCCTCCGAAGGTGTCCTGGTGATTGAGGCAGACGGTGTGGTCACGGCGCGGGGCGTAAACTTCTCTGCGTGGCGGATGGAGGCGGGTTTTTTTGTGCTGGAGAATCCGGCCGGGAACAACTTCTTCGCGGTCCGCCCAATCAGCCCCGATGTGCTCTTTCTCACCAGCCTCACGGTGACCGAACGTAACCGCGAGGTCACCCACATCCGGATGAATCGGGGTAGCAACCTCCTGGTCGTGCGCCAGTAAGACCGTCACCGTGAACCACGCAACCTTTCCCTTTTCGGCCGTTGTTGGTCAGCACGCAATGAAATCCGCGCTCCTGGCTGCGTCGGTCGATCCATCGATCGGCGGTGTTCTCATTCGCGGCGAAAAGGGTACCGCAAAATCGACCATCGTCCGTGCCTTTCGCGAACTGCTTCCCGCGCTGGTCGTTGCGCGGGGATGCCCCTACCACTGTTCGCCGGACGCTCCCGCCGGTCTCTGCCCCGAGTGCGTGGGTGCCGCTCAGCCCACCGCAACCGAGATCCCGGTCCCGCTGGTTGAGCTCCCACTGGGCGCAACCGAAGATCGCCTCGTGGGTACTCTCGACGTTGAAGCTGCACTCTCGTCGGGAGTGCGGAAATTCGATGCGGGTCTGCTTGCGGCGGCAAATCGCGGAATTCTCTACGTCGATGAGGTCAACCTGCTGGAAGACCACCTGGTCGATCTGCTGTTGGACTCCGCCGCATCCGGCGTGAACACCGTGGAGCGGGAGGGAATCTCGCTTCGCCATCCCGCCCGGTTCATTCTGCTGGGAACCATGAACCCCGAAGAGGGAGAGCTTCGCCCGCAGTTTCTCGACCGCTTTGGCCTCTGCGTCACGGTAACCGGCCTTCGAGAACCCGCCGAACGCATGGAGGTGATTCGTCGTCGGGCTGCCTACGAGGCGAACCCGGAGGGTTTTCGTCTGAACTGGCGGGAGGAAGAGGCCCGAATTCGATCGACAATTGTCGACGCACGAAGCCGCATCAACGGCATTATCGTACCAGAGGAGATGCTCCGGCTTGCGGTGGAGATCTCCTCGGGCGCGGGGGTAATCGGACATCGGGCTGATCTTGCATTGGTGAAATGTGCTCGTGCCTTTGCGGCACTTCTGGAACAGCCCTCGGTTGCCGCAGATCACCTGTACGAGGCTGCTCGCTTCGTGCTCCCGCACCGGTTCGAGGGGCGCCTCCTGAGATCGCCCGAAGAAGCCGCCGCCGAGATCGAACAGCTGATCGATCGCCTGCGCGGTGTTGATCTGCGCGAAGCCGACGAGACCATCATTCCGGGTGAACGGCGAGCTACCGATGACGATTTCTCCGAAGAGGCGCTCGAGGCTATGCAGATCCCCGGCGGAGCGGCCGCGGGGAGCATCCTGTTTCCGATTCTCAAAAAAAAAAAGCTCTCCGACAATGACGATCCCCAGATCCGCCGAACCGTAGAACAGGCGATTTCCGGCATTATTCTTCGGCTGCGCCGCCGACGCGGGAGCGCCCGTCGTGCAACGGGACCCCGTGGACGCTACGTATTCGCACGGCCCGATTCGCATCCCACCGACATCGCCGTTGACGCCACCTTGCGTGCCGCGGCCATCGACGGATCGTCGCGAATCACCGATCGGTACCACCTCCGCGGCAAGATCCGCCGGCGGCGCGATCGCCATACGGTCATTTTTGTGCTGGACGCTTCGGACTCAATGACAGAAGGGAATCAGCTGCAGGTGGCGCGGATCGCGATCTTTGCACTCCTGGCGTCGGCGGAACGCCGCCGGGACCGGGTCGCCCTGGTGACGTTCTCGGATCAGCACGCGCGCGTTGCCCTTGAGCCCACGAGTGCCGTTATCCGTGCTCGACGTGCCGTAGAATCGGTGGAGCTTGGTGGGGCAACGCCGCTCGCCGCAGGTCTCTCCGCGGCTCTGAACCTCGTCGAAACCACCCGAAGCCGTGACCCCGGCGAGCCCATCGAAGTGATGGTCTTCTCCGACGGTGAAGGAAACGTTTCTCCCCAAAACCGGCAGGAGCAGATCGAAACGGTTGCCGACCGCACCTCCCGTCTTGGAATCCACCCACTTTTTGTAGACACCACGGGAACTCGACGCGGCAGCGAGCAAATGCGTAGCCTCGCGGAGACCTTCGGAGGAGTGTACCGCCGCCTCCACGGCGCCGACCGGGATGAGATGGCGGAAATGCTCACCGAATTGCGGTCCGTCCGGTCCTCATAATCGATGGAAAAGCACAATTTTCGCACCACGTGATTTAGGTTGAGGGATTTCGGGTTCGGGGTTATCGTAGGAAGAGAGGGTAACACCGAGAGGAGGCAATATGATTCCGCAGGATATTGAAATCGCGCAAGGGGCAACACTGCGCCCGATTCAGGAGATTGCCGCGGAAATAGGAGTCCGCGACGAGGAACTTGTTCCCTACGGTCGTGATGTCGCCAAGATCGACCTGGGAATCCTTCGGCGCCTCACCAGCGTTGCAGAGGATTTTCGCTACGTTGCCGTCACGGGCATTACGCCCACGCCCTTTGGCGAAGGGAAGACAACCACTACAGTCGGACTGACGCAGGGTCTTGGCAGAATCGGGAAACGGGCAGCGTGCGCAATCCGCCAACCCTCGTTGGGGCCGACCTTCGGTATAAAAGGGGGTGCCGCCGGTGGTGGGTACAGTCAGGTCGTCCCCATGGAACGATTCAATTTGCATCTCACCGGCGATACCCATGCGGTCTCGATTGCACACAACCTGATCGCGGCGGCGGTCGATGCCCGGATCTACCACGAGGGCCGCTGGTCGGACGCATACTTCGAAAAAAGAGGTATGAGACGACTCAACATCGACCCCTATCAGGTCAGCTGGAAGCGGGTGCTGGATGTCAGCGACCGGGCGCTTCGCTCCATCGTCACAGGACTTGGTGACACCGGTGACGGTCCCATGCGACAGAGCGGCTTTGACATCGCCGTCGCCAGTGAGTTGATGGCTATTCTTGCACTCTCGACCGACCTCGGCGACATGCGAGCGCGAATCGGGAGAACCGTAGTGGCGTTTGATCGGACGGGGAAACCCATCAGCTGCGACGACCTGGAGGTAGCCGGTGCCGCAACCGCTCTGATGCGCGACGCATTGTCGCCCAATCTGCTCCAGACCCTGGAAGGGCAGCCCGCATTTGTCCACGCCGGACCGTTTGCCAACATCGCCCACGGAAACTCTTCCATCATGGCCGACCTCGTGGCGTCACGACTGGGCGGTTTCCTGGTTACGGAAAGCGGATTTGGGTCCGACATGGGGCTCGAGAAGTTCTTTGACATAAAGTGCCGAGCCAGCGGTCTGCGCCCCCACGCGGTGGTGATGGTGGTGACGGTACGGGCGGTGAAGTCGCACGGCGGTGGCCCCGCTTTGAGGGCGGGAGTGAAACCCGATGCGGCCTATTCTACCGAGCGGCTCGACCTTGTGGAGGAGGGTCTTGCCAACCTTCGCGCTCATCTGGCGATTTCGCGGCGATTTGGCGTTCCCGTAGTGGTTGCGGTAAACGCGTTTCCTTCCGACACCGCCGCCGAGCTGGAGATGGTGCGAGCGGCAGCGGTGGAGGCAGGCGCTGTGGACGCCGTGGTGTGTACCCACTTTACCGACGGCGGAGCCGGGGCAGAGGCCCTGGCAGAGGCGGTCGCGACGGCGTGCGAAAGTCCGAGTAAACCGGAATTGCTCTATCCCTCCGAAATGCCAATTCGCGATAAGATCGAGCTGCTTGCCACGGGGATCTACGGAGCCGCGCGGGTCGAGTACGGAGCGGTCGCCGAGGAGGCAATCGATCGCTTCACTGAGCTGGGGTGGGGTTCCTTTCCCATCTGCATGGCCAAGACGCCACTTTCCCTCAGCCACGATCCGGCGCTGCGGAATGCACCACGAGGATTCACCTTTCCCGTGCCCGAGGTGCGCGCCGCGGTGGGCGCCGGGTTTCTCTATCCGCTGTCGGGTTCCGTTCGCATCATGCCGGGGCTCCCGGCAAAGCCTGCATTCATGAGCGTGGACGTTGATACCGAAAGCGGTCTGATCCGCGGCCTGTTCTGAGGTCTGAGCCCGCGGATGCCGTTTTTGGATCCGCGGGTTGCCGGATGCCCCCCGCGGCGTTATTTTTCCCCGTATGAATCACATCAAGACGCTTCTGTTGATGAGCCTGTTGACGGTTCTGTTGATTGTGCTTGGCGGAGCCATCGCCGGCGAGCAGGGGCTGATCATGGCATTCGGCTTTGCGCTGGTGTTGAACCTGTTCAGCTTCTGGTTCAGCGACAGTATTGCGCTTCGAATGACCCGTTCTCGGGAGGTTTCCGCTTCGGAACAGCCCCAGCTGCACGCAATGATCGAACGGCTGAGCCGGAACGCCGGATTGCCCATGCCGAAGGTCTATCTCACGCCATCGTCACAGCCGAATGCCTTTGCCACCGGACGGAACCCTCGACACGCTGCGGTCGCGGTGACCGAGGGGATCATGCGCATCCTCGACGAATCGGAACTCGAGGGGGTAATCGCCCACGAGCTGGCCCACATCAAGAACCGCGATACGCTGATCAGCACAATCGCCACCGTGATGGCCGGAGCGCTCGCGTTTATTGCCCGTATGGGGCAATACCGCATGATCTTTGGCGGTATTCGTGGCTCCCGCAACAATAATGCGGGCGGTGCGGCGGTATTGATTCAGTTGGTGGCGATCATTTTTGCACCCATCGCCGCCCTCCTGATCAAGATGGCCATCTCGCGCTCGCGGGAGTTCATTGCCGACGCAAGCGGAGCACGAATTGCCGGATCACCCGACGGGCTCGCGCGAGCTCTGCTCAAGATGGAGCAGCACGCCCAGGGCCACCCCATGCGGATCAACGAGGCCGCGTCACACATGTTCATCATCAATCCGCTGTCGCGCCAGGGGATGGCGCGCATGTTCAGCACCCACCCGCCGATTCAGGAGCGGGTGCAACGCCTTCGAAGCATTGAGCGAAGGCGCGGTGCGTGAGCGCTAACGATACGGAAGAAACAGGTCGATCACCGCAACACCGTCGGGGATGTCGAATAGTGCTTGTCCTTCCCGACAGCGCACTGCGAGCGGCTGTTCGTCCGCGAGAACCACGGCAGCACACGCCGTGCCATGATTGCTGATGACAACGGTTACGGAGCCGCCGGGACGAACCTGGATCTCGGGTGAGCGTGAGACGACAAATCGAGCGGACGCACGACCCGCGTTCTCACCGCCTGCAGACGGTGGAGACAGTATGGTGAGCGTCGTTGCATCCCGGCGGACGATGTAGTCCATGACCTCCCCAAACGGGGCAACCCAATACCGTTCATCATTCAGAAAAGAGAGCACTGTACGCAGCTGGTGCAGACTCAACGGTTGCCAGCCCACGGCGTGATCAGCGAGCACGCCGTCGGTTACGCCGTGCAGGGAGAGCACCCCCCAGCCACCCACCGAGGTCAGATCATCGGCAACTGCCGTCCAGCTCGCAGGATCGTGCGTCGGCAGGAGGGCGAGTGCGTTGACGGCCGAGCGGTCGATGGGACGAGCCTCGGGGAGACCGTGTTCCCGGAAGCGGGCGGCGGACGCCGCGCCCGCGCGTGACGCAGCGAAGATTTCTGCAGCCACGGTCCGTGCCTCATGACTGCTTCGCCAGTAGGGCCAGGCAAACGTGCTCACGCGTGCCCCGGGAATTCGGGCCTGAAGCTGCTGCTGTGATTCTGATAACTCCCAAAATACCCGCTCCCGGTCAGCGCGCGAAAGATCCCCATGGGTCATGGTATGCGCGCCAATCTCGTGGCCGCGCCGATGGAGGCTGCGTGCGGCATCCCACCCAAAGAGCAGCCGCTCGGTTCCGGAATCGTTCCAGATTCCCCCATCCATCAACCCGGGAATCAGAAAAAACGTCGCCCGCATTCCGTGCTCTTCGAGCGCTGGGGCGGCGAACAGATACTGGTCGAGGGTGCCGTCATCAAACGTGAGCGAGACAGCGGCGTCGGCGGCATTGTGCCATCGCGCGATCTCGATGGTGAGCTCGGTACCGATCTCTGAAAACAGCAGCGATGCAGACTCTTCGGCGGTCACTATGATGTCCGCAGGCTTGATCTGCGTCACGGCAACCGGCCGTGGAAGCCCCGCACACCCGGACAGCATGACGAGCAACACGGATGCGATCGCTGCGACCGCCCCGGTCTTTCCATGGCGATCCAACCCGGCGTTCAGGCTGAACCACCCGCAACTGAGTCGCCCGTTGGCGATCAGGAGCAGCCGGTGGTCGATCCGCAGGTTTCGCATTTCATGCACGTGCCGTTGCGCACGAGCGTGAAGTGACCACAGGTCGGACAGGGGTCACCCTCGTACCCTTTCAGGCGGGCGAGCCGGCTCTGTACGGTGGAATCCGCAACCGCCACAGCTGCCGCCGCAGTTCGGGAAGCCGGTTCGTTCGCCCGTGCTTCTGCACGAACAGAAGACACGACGCGCTGCGCTGGTCCCGGAGACGCTTCCGACCCCGATGGTTCTGCCGATGCCGGCGTTCCCCCGTTACGGGCTCTCATGGCGGTGTGGTTTTCGCCGTTGGATGCGGCCACGCCGGTGTGATCAGAGGTTGCCCGGTTTGAGACGGGAGCCTCGGTCGGCTGTGGCGCAAATTCATCGGGACCGTCCTGGGTGCTGGTTGCGATCAGGTCCTCGGGTTTCACCTGCACGAGGTCGGTTCGATTGAGGTAGGTGAGTGCCAGGTCACGGAATACCAGATCGAGAACCGAAGTAGCCATCTTGATGTTTTCGTGTCCGGAAACGATGCCGTTTGGCTCGAAGCGCGTAAAGGTAAAGGCATCGACATACTCTTCCAGCGGGACCCCGTACTGCAGTCCGAGGGAGACCGCGATTGCAAAACTGTTTACCAGCGAACGGAAGGCAGCGCCCTCCTTGTGCATGTCGAGAAATATCTCGCCGAGTGTGCCATCCGCGTATTGTCCTGTGCGGATGAAGAGGCTGTGGTTGCCAATTTTGGCCTTCTGCGTATACCCAATCCGCCGCCCCGGCAGCGCTTTCCGGCGCGCTCTGGGGTTCATGGCCCGCGCAGCGGCGGGTGTCACCGCGTCGGCGGCGGCCACGGATGAGTCGGTGGTGGGAGACGGAGCACCGGCGTCCGGTGATGCCGCCTGCGTCTTCAGAGCGAGCAGCGTCTCGGCGATCTTGTCCGCTCCGGCTCCGAGACTGCTGAGCGGCTGGCTCAGCTTGGAGCCGTCACGGTAGAGCGCGATCGACTTCAGCATCAGACGCCACGAGAGCATATGCGCTTCTTCAACCTCACCGATCGTCGCCGAGTTCGGCATGTTGATGGTTTTTGAGATAGCGCCGGAGACAAAGGGTTGCGCTGCGGCCATCATCTCGACGTGACCCTTCCAGTTGATGGAGCGGGTACCCAGGCGCCCCGACGGACTCGCGGTGTCGAAGATGGGCAGATGTTCCGGTTTGAGCACCGGGCAGCCCTCGACGGTCATTGCGCCACAGACGTGAATCTCGGCCTCGGTAATCTGCTCTTCGCTGAAGCCCAGATGGCGCAGCAGGTCAAAACCCGGAAGCTCGTAGGTTGACGCCGGAATCTTCAACTCCTGCTCCAACGCCTCCGCACCGAGCACGTAGTGATTGAAGATACCCGCAAGGTTAAACGAGTTCTTGAGCGAGTGTTCGATCAGCTCGATGGTCTTCGCGGACAGCCCCTTCGCCGAGAGCGATTCCCCGTTGATATGCGGCGCATTCTTCAGCGATGCGTGGCCGAGACAGTATGCGATGATCTGTTCCACCTGCTGCTTGCGGTAGCCCAGTTTCTTGAGCGCCGGTGGAATCGAACGATTGATGATCTTGAAGTAGCCCCCCCCAGCGAGTTTCTTGAACTTTACCAGGGCAAAATCCGGCTCCACACCGGTTGTGTCGCAGTCCATGACGAGCCCGATCGTACCGGTGGGCGCAATGGCCGTTGCCTGCGCGTTGCGGAATCCGTGCTGTTCACCAAGCTCAAGCGCCCGGTCCCAGCACGCACGCGCCGTCGCCAGCATATCCGGCGGACACGCCGCCTCGTCCAGACTGACCGGAACGATGGCGAGTCCTTCGTACTCGGACTCGGGGGCGTTGTAGGTCGCTCGACGATGGTTACGAATGACCCGAAGCATGTGGTCCCGGTTGGCCTCGTATCGAGGGAAGGGGCCGGTGTCGGCGGCCATGAGGGCGCTGGTGGCGTACGCTTCGCCGGTCAGAATAGCGGTCAGAGCTCCGGCAACCGATCGTCCTTCGTGACTGTCGTAGGGCAACCCCATGACCATGAGCAGGGTTCCGAGGTTGGCGTATCCAAGGCCCAGGGTGCGGAAATCGTAACTCTTTCGCGCAACCTCGCGACTGGGGAACTGCGCCATGACCACGCTGATCTCCAACACCAGCGTCCAGAGGCGAATCGCGTGCAGATAGGTCTCGATGTCGAAGACGGCCTTCTCGGTGTCATAGAAGGTGAGCAGGTTCAGCGACGCCAGGTTGCACGCCGTGTCATCGAGGAACATGTACTCGCTGCAAGGATTCGAAGCGCGAATGTCACCGTCCACCGGGCAGGTGTGCCACTCGTTGATGGTGGTATGAAACTGCAGCCCCGGGTCGGCGCACTGCCATGAGGTGCGCGCCATGCTGCGCCACAATTCGCGCGCGTTCACGGTCTTTCGCACCGAACCGTCGGTCCGGCCGATGAGGTTCCACTCTCCATCGTCCAGAACCGCCTGCATGAACTCGTTGGCGATGCGTACCGAGTTGTTGGAAGATTGTCCGCTGACCGTAATATACGCCTCGGAGTCCCACTCGGTGGTGAACTCGGTAAGCATCGGGTCGAGTTCACCCTCTCGCGCACGCTGGAGAATCTGGTGCAAAAACCCGGTCGGCACCTCGTTTTCCAGGGCGGCAAGGACCGCGTCGCGCAAGGCGGCGTTGCGATCGGGATCACAAGCGGCGCTCAGGCGGTCGAGGTCCGTCGGTTCTCCGGCAACCTCTCGCACCGCCTCGAGGACGCGGCGGACGTGCCGTGCGATGATCCGACTGCCGGCGACCATCGTTGCCACCTTGTACTCCTCGCCGGCCTTCCAATTGATGTAGCGTTCGATATCGGGGTGGTCGGCATCGAGCGTCACCATCTTCGCCGCGCGCCGGGTCGTACCTCCGCTCTTGATCGCTGCTGCGGAACGGTCGGCGATCTTCAGAAACGAGAGCAGGCCGGAAGAGACCCCACCGCCTGAGAGCGACTCGTTTTCGCCGCGGATGCGCGAGAAGTTGGACCCGGTACCCGAGCCGTACTTGAAGAGGCGTGCTTCGCGGGTCACCAGATCCATGATGCCGCCTTCGTTCACCAGGTCGTCCGTGACGTCCATGATGAAACAGGCGTGCGGCTGGGGACGCTCATAGGCGCTCGCGGACGGTTTGACCTCACCGGTTTCGGGGTCAACGTAGTAGTGGCCCTGCGGAGGGCCCTCAATGCCGTATACCGCGTGCAGACCCGTGTTGAACCACTGCGGTGAGTTGGGCGCACCCATCTGGGCGGCGAGCATGTAACACATTTCGTCGTAGAATGCGCGGGCGTCTTCCTTGGTGTCAAAGTAACCCGCGCGCTCGCCCCAGAGAGTCCACGTGTGCGCCAGCCGATGAAAGACCTGCCGCGCGTCGTACTCCTGGTCGCCGTGACCATTATTTGAGGGGACTCCGGATTTTCGAAAATACTTCTGTGCCAGAATATCGGTCGCAATCTGGGACCACCCCGCTGGCACCACAACACCTTCCTTTCGGAAAATCACCGAGCCGTCGGGATTTCGGATTTCAGAAACGCGGGTATCCCAGGTTATTCCCTTATATGGTCCAGACTTGCTATCGGTAAAACGGCGCGAAATTTTCATTACTCGGATCCCCCAGATATGATGTCGATTCGTCAACCATACCACCATATCTATGGTTCTTCAATCGATAGTCGACCGAAAATTTCAGAAAATCGCGGGATCATCCGACGGCGGTATGCGTCGCCCGGGAGCGGGTAGAAAGAGCGGGGGTGTACCTTGGCGGGGAGGCTGGTATAGAATGCCGACAGCATTGCTCATCCAAGAGGGACTATGACGATACAGGAAATCATGAATACCGTAGAAGGGACGCTGCTCTGTGGCGACGCCAACCAGCAAACCAGTCTCCGGTACGCGTTCGCGTCGGACCTCATGAGTGACGTGCTGACCGTGACACAGGACGACGGCATTCTGATCACCGGACTCGCAAGCGCACAGGCGGTGCGCACAGCGATGATGTCGGATATCCACGTCATTTTGTTTGTGCGAAACAAACGCATTACCGAAGATATCGTTCGACTCGCCGAACAGAGTGGAATCACGGTGATCGTTTCGGCGTTCTCGATGTTCCGCGCCATCGGCCTGTTGTACAACGCGGGCCTGCAGTCGGTGTACTAATCGTCGATCAGTCGGGAGATCAAACCGTTGCAGGAACCACGGATTTATCTATACTGAAGACAGAACGGGTAATTCGGAACGGTTCCGAAGAATCAGGTTGAAACGATGCAAGACTATACCGGAGACCTACAAAGCAGTTACCGGAAGGTAAGCAAAAAAATCAGTGACCTCCAGGGACGTCTGCGCGCGAGCCGGGACGCGTTTTCTCAAAAGACGATCGTTAACGAGTTAACCAAACTCGAGCAGGAACGAATTCAGATCGACAACGTGTTCCTCGAAACCGGGACGCAGCGCGCCACCATGGAGGACCACGAGAACTTTCCCATCCTGGTGGGACTCCAAAAGCGGTTTCCTGAGCTGCTGAAACAACACGCCACCCAGGTGCGGGAGATTCAGGCGCTGTTACTCTATTTTCGCTACTTCGAAGATGAGTTCATCGGGTTGTTCAGTGAACGAAAACTGAAGCTCGACGTGGAGTACTCCGTTGAGCGAGACGGCTTCTATCACCAGTTCACGCAGCTCTCACGTCGCACCGGTAACTACTGCGACGAAGCGTTGCGCGTGCAGGAGGGCGACTACTCGCGAACCTACGAGCAGGAGATGCTCAAGCGAGTTGTAGAGATGCGTCATGCGGTAGTCATCGAATCAAACACGTTCTTCCGGAGAGTTCATCGCTTTACCGGTGAGCTCATCGATGACCTCGACGGTGAAGCAATTCTCTGCCAGAACGGTGACGCGGAGTTGATCTACTCGGATATCGACCGCGAGACGGAATTGCGGGGTATGACGGTGCGTCAGGGACTGCAAATGTTGTTCGACATCTGCGACGAGATCATAGAGTATCTCGACGTGCCGGATTTCGGCCGGTAGTCGCGGGTCGGTCGCAGTAACCGAGGAGCCACCCGCGAGCGATGCGTGTTCCCGAATATGCCATCCCCCAAGACATTGAGCTGCTCAGCGCTGAACGCAATCGTATTGCGGAGGTAAACTCCGTCTATCGGTGCAACGCGGTTCGCGCCGGCTCGCCGGTTTCGTTCTACCTGAAAGTCTGCAAGAGTACGACCGCGACCATGGACAACGAACGCGATGCCCTTATCATGTTGTCCGGCGTCAATTTTCCGGTTCCCCGGGTGTTGTGGCACGGAGCTGATCGCCGCGCCTTCATGGCACTCGAGGAACGTGACGGCGTGATCCTGCGCGACGTGCTCAATCCCCTGAGCGAAGACCACAAGCCGCACATGACCAATCGCGTTCTTCAGGAGCTGGGCGAACTGGTCGGTTGGCTGCACACAATCGACGTCACCTGGGGTGAACAGAAGCGTACCTCGCTGTACGGGTTTCTTGGCGAGCAGGAGATCGACGATCCACGGTTCCGGGAGATCTGCGACTGGTTGCGCAGCAACCAGCCCGAATCACGCCACGAGGTATTTGTCCACGGGGACCTCAACGATGCAAACGTCCTCGTGAACGGTGCGCACATATCGGCGATTCTGGATTGGGAGTCGGCGGGCATCGGCTGGCGTGAATATGAGCTTGCCTGGATTCTCCGAGAACGACGAAACTACATGAATCATCCCAAAAATCGTGAGTATTTCCTGAGCGGGTATACCGCCAAGAGCGAGTACGATCCGGCTGCACTGCGGTGGTGCGAGGTTATGAACTGTCTCCACGTTGCCTTCTGGTGCCGCGATCAGTACCGGAACTTCATGGACTTCAACCTGGAGAAGGCGCGCGAAGCGATGGTGCGCACCAACCCGTGAAATAATGGCACGTCAAAAGGAGCGATTGTGACCGAAATCCATCTGGTGCGCCACGCGCAGAGTCTCGCTCAGACCGGCGAGGCACCGTGGCTTGATCCCGACCTGAGCGAACTCGGCAAACGGCAGGCGCGCGCCCTCGGTCCGGTATTGGGGGATACGCGATACGCGTTGACCATTCTCAGTCCACTCCTGCGTGCGCGCCGCACCTTCGAGCTGGCACGTCTCCGCACGGAGGAGATACGGTTCGATTCGCGCCTGGTGGAAGTTACCCTCAATCGGGGCAAGGGATATGACTATCGCGAGATTCTTCCGTACTCAACCCCGGGGTACGGAGCACCCGATACCGTCGACATGTGGAACGCGGCGGCAGGCGTGAGGGTAGCATCGCTGCTTTCCGAACTGCGCGGCACCGTTGGCCCGGTGCTCATCATCGCCCACTGCGGACTTCTCCACGTGGTGCGCCACTATCTCAACGGCGATCCCATCGACGGGGAGCCGATTCTCAACGATTTTGTCCGACAACAGCTGATGAACAACGTTGCCCTGTCGACCGCTGAACTCGGAGCCACACCACGCGGAGATCGCATCGTTGAGTGGAACCGCACAATCGTCGATCTTGATCCGGTTTCCAGCGTCTATCTTTGACGAATAATTATCCATTGTGGTAGAATGCGCTCACCTAATCTGGCAAGGAGACTGCATGGACCCCATCAAGTACAACCTATCCGAAGATCGAATCCCCACCCACTGGTACAACGTGCAAAGCGACCTGAAGCAGCCGGCTGCTCCGGTCCTGCATCCGGGTACCATGCAGCCGGTCACTCCCGACGATCTCGCGCCACTCTTCCCGATGGCATTGATCATGCAGGAGGTGAGTACCGACCGGGAGATCGAAATCCCCGAAGAGGTACGCGACATTCTGCGACAGTGGCGCCCCACGCCGATGTTTCGGGCCCGCCGTCTGGAGAAGGCCCTCGATACCCCGGCGCGCATCTACTACAAGTACGAAGGGGTGAGCCCGGCCGGCAGTCATAAGCCCAATACCGCCGTTGCCCAAGCGTACTACAACAAGGAAGAGGGGATCACCCAGCTCTCAACTGAGACCGGAGCCGGACAGTGGGGAAGTGCCCTCTCCATGGCGTGCGCGTTCTTCGGCATGCAGTGCAAGGTATTCATGGTCCGCGTCAGCTACGACCAGAAGCCCTACCGGCGCGGCCTGATCGAGAGCTTCGGCGCCACGGTTACCCCGAGTCCGAGCGACCAGACCGCAAGCGGTCGGGCCATTCTGGCTGAACACCCGGATTCAACCGGCTCGCTGGGTATCGCCATCTCCGAGGCGGTGGAGGTGGCCGCCCAGGATCCCAAGACCAACTATGCCCTCGGCAGCGTGCTCAATCACGTGCTGCTTCACCAGACCGTGATCGGGATTGAGTCCATCGATCAGATGGAACTCGCAGAAGACTACCCCGACATCATCGTGGGGTGCACCGGCGGCGGATCCAACTTCGCCGGGATTGCGTTTCCCTTCATCGGCAAGAAGCTGCGCGGTGAGCGGGATTGCCGGGTGGTTGCGATTGAGCCGGCCGCCTGCCCGAGTCTGACGAAGGGTCGCTTTGCCTACGACTTCGGAGATACCGCCCATCTGACGCCGCTGGTAAAAATGCACACGCTTGGGAGCACCTTCGTCCCGCCCGGTTTCCACGCGGGAGGGCTCCGGTACCACGGCATGGCTCCGCTGGTGAGTCACCTGCTCGATACCGGGGCTATCGAGGCAACCTCGGTGGATCAGACCGAAACCTTTGCCGCCGGGGTACAGTTTGCCCGCACCGAGGGCATCCTTCCCGCCCCAGAGGCCAACCACGCGGTGGCCGGAGCCATCAGGGAGGCGCTGAAGTGCAAGGCTGAGGGAACGAGCAAGTCGATCCTCTTTAACCTGTGTGGACACGGGCACTTTGATCTGCAGGCCTACATGGACTACAACGCCGGGAAGCTGGTTGCGTACGAGTATCCCGAGGAAGAAATCGCCATGGCGCTCTCCGGGCTGCCCCCCATCTGAATCGACACGCGGCCCGCACCCGGTGCGATGCGTCACCGCGGCGCGGGCCGCCTCTTTTTTGCACTGCCACCGATCCTGTTCAAAGCACCCCTAACCGCGCTAAGTCCACTCCCGTAACTCATCAGGAAAGATCTGCTCGAGCCAATAGTGGGTAATCTCCTCGTTGCGCGTCTGCTCGGTGGTGATTTTCCAGACACGGTAGGCAATCATCCTGATGGTGGGCAAGGGCAGGGAGAGCTCGGCGCCGTTTATATCGACCAGCATTCCGTGTCGGATTGGTCGGGAGATCTCGCGGGTGTCTCCTTCTGGGTAGTGAATCATTCGGACGGTTTCGATCACGTGGACTCCAGTTTGATGTACCCACCCGAAAGTATGGTGCATTCGTCGAAAACGCAACAGGCACTCGATAAACATTGCGTCAGCGCAGAGTATTTCGAATAAACACGGTGAAATAGTCAAGTTTTTTACTTGACACATTTGATGTTATTCGATAAACTCCGAACGACAACACCGATTAGCACTACGCACCTCGTGCAACGCGCGTAACCGGCACTTCATTACTGGACGTAAAGACAAGGAGATCCGTGTGGCTGACTCACCAACTCCCGCCGTGGATACCGGAACACCCGGTCGAATTCGCCGCAGCAGCGTTTCGCAGACCCGAAAAAAGAAAGCAAGCACAATTCCAATTGGTATCGTGGTGTTCGCGCTCATTGTTGTGGTTGGAATCCTGTTTGCCGCCGATCAGGCGAACCTGGCCTTCTTCTGGTTTACCGGAACGGTCTTCGGCTACATCCTCCAGAAGGCGCGGTTCTGTTTTACCGCATCGCTGCGCGATCCCTACCTGACCGGCGGAACCAGCTTGACCAAGGCGGTGCTCACCGCGTTTGCCGTGACTTCGTTGGGATTCTGGGCAATCCAGTACGCGGCCGCTTCGGCGGGACTGCCCATTCCGGGACAGTCGTTTGTCGCTCCAATTAACGTGCATACCGCGGTTGGTGGGGTGCTTTTTGGAATCGGCATGGTTATCTCCGGCGGATGCGCCTCAGGAACCCTGATGCGGGTCGGCGAAGGATTCATGATGCAGATGCTCTCCATCGCCTTTTTTGTGGTCGGGTCCGTGATTGGGGCCGCTCACTTTGGATGGTGGATGGAAAACGTCATCGTTCATGGACGATCGATCCATATGGCAGAGATCTTCGGCTGGTTCGGCGCGCTGGTTGTGCAGTTGGGGACCATCGCCCTGCTGTGGATCGCGGCGGACAAGTTTGCAAAAGCCAAACAGGGTGCCGCGGCGCATTGATAGCCGGGAATCTCTGAAAAAAACAGACCATTTCGGAACAGAAGGAGAACAAAGATGCAAGAACAAACCCTCGATTGTCTCGGTGAAGCGTGCCCGGTGCCTTTGGTAAAGACGCAAAAGGCGTTGGAAGACCTGGCGGTTGGCGACGTGCTCATTGTCCAGATCGATCACTCCTGTGCCATGAAGAACGTCCCCGAATGGGCACGCGAAGCGGGACACAACGTAGAGATTGAAGAAGTGGACGACGGCGAGTGGGAAATCGTCATCGAAAAGGCAAAATAGCTACTCAGTTCTCGTGGTGTGCCGGAAGGCACACCAATACTCTTTGTACTTGAGGTATCCGTCATGTTGAAAAAGCTCTCCGACGCAATCGGGAAGAACGACTACTACAAGATCTGGCTCAAGGACGCGTGGCCCTACGTCACCGGCGCGGTGCTCCTCTCCGTCTTCCAGATTGGAACGCTGGCGGTTACGGGAAACCCCTGGGGGGTCTCGGCTGCATTCGCCAACTGGGGTGCGTGGATCATCGAGGCCTTTGGCGGTTCGGTTGAAAAGTGGTACTACTTCTCGTCCGACGGTGCCATCGCGGTGCTGGAGCGCGGGTTTCTGCGGGACCCGGCGACGGTACGCAACCTCGGCCTGATCGCGGGAGCGCTTTTTTCGGTACTCATCGCCTCTGCCTTCAAGATTAAGAAAATTAAAACCAAGAAACAGGTCGTGGCCGCCATCCTCGGCGGACTCCTGATGGGATACGGCGCACGCATCGGTTTTGGGTGCAATATCGGAGCTCTCTACTCGGCGATTGGGGCATTCTCCCTGTCGGGGTGGGTGTTTGCGGTCTTCATCTTCGCCGGAGCAATCATCGGCAGCAAGCTGCTGGTGAAAGTCTTCATGTAGCTCAAGGAATTGCACTCATGCGCGAGAAAACGGTTGAACAATACGATGTCGTCATTGTGGGCGGAGGCCCTTCGGGGCTGACTGCTGCAATATATTGTGGGCGAGCGCGTCTGAAAACGCTGCTGATCGAGAAGTCCCTCATCGGAGGCCTCGCAACCTACACCAACGAAATTGAAAACTATCCGGGCTTTCCGGACGGCACCGGCGGCCTGCAGCTGATGGAGCTCTTCCACAAACAGGCGAAGAAGTTTGGCGTCAAGATCAAGCTGACCGACGTGAAGAACGTGGAGCTTGAGGGCGATGTGAAGAAGGTCGAGACCTTCCGCACCATCTACGAGGCAAAAGCGGTCATTGTCGCAGCGGGTGGTCGCCCGCGCATCACGCGCGCCACCGATGAAGAACGGTTTCTCTTCGACAAGGGTATCTCCTTCTGTGCCACCTGCGATGCAGCCGCCAACACCGACAAGACCGTGATGGTCATCGGCTCGGGCGACGCGGCAATCGAGGAGGGGATGTTCCTCTCAAAATTTGCAAAAGAGATCATTGTCTCCGTCATTCACGACGAGGGCAAAATGGACTGTAACGAAATCGCCCGGGATCAGGCGCTTGCCAATCCCAAGATGACCTTTGTCTGGAACTCGATGGTGGACGCATTTGAGGGTGAGGAGCGTCTGGAGCGGGTTGTGCTCAAGGATCTCAAGACCGGCGAGAAGAAACCAATTACGGTTGACACCTGCTTTGAGTTCATCGGCTACGAACCCAACACCGAGATCTTCGTCGGCAAACTCAACATGTCCAAGCGCAACTACGTGATCACCAACGAACGCATGGAAACCGGAATACCCGGCGTCTTTGCCTGCGGCGACGTGCGCGAGAAGGATCTCAAGCAGGTCGCAACCGCCGTGGGTGACGGCGCGGTCGCCGGTGTAGAGGCGGAGAAATTCATCGCCGAGACCGAGGTGTTCCGCAATCAGATCCTTCAGACGGAAAGGATCGGACTGATCTACGTCTATTCGGCCATCGATGCGCCCAGCCGTGAGCTGCTACCCATGATGCGCGAGGTGGAAGAAGCGTACCACGGCCAGGTGAAGCTCAACGTCATCGACCAGTACAAGGGAAAATCGCTCTGCGATCGTCTCGCGTGCGACGTCGAGCCAATGACCGCCTTCTACACCAAAGGGGGCGAGGTGGTTGAAATCAGCAGCAAGTGCGACAAGCGCAGCGTCATGGAGATGCTGAATACTCTGGTACAAAACCCGATTGAGGTGGTGATATAGCGATGCGTAGCATTCTGTTTTCGACCCGACGATCATACGGTCGGACGGCTCTTCTGATGGTTCTATCGCTTGCGCTGATTCTGGCAACGGGCTGTGGTGCCCCCCGGCCCGGCGAACGCGATACCGAGATTATCACTGCGGCGCAGGCGCTTGAGCTTCTTCAGAGCAACCCAAACGCGGTTCTTGTTGATGTGCGACCCGGGGTAGAGTTTAACCGCGAGCACATCCAAGGCGCCGTCAGCGTCTCTCGGGCAGACATCGTGGTGAATACCCCATTTCCGGCCTTGCTCGCACCTCCCGAGCAGATCGAGCGAAACCTCGGCCGTCGCGGGATTTCCAACCAGTCGTTGGTGATTGCCTATGACGACAACAACAGCATGGACTCGGCTCGGCTCTGGTGGACTCTGAAGGTGTACGGTCACCACGACGTAAAGGTTGTCTCCGGTGGCTACAATGCGTTGCTCGCTGCGGGCGCTGCCGTCAGTTCAACCGCGCCGTCGGTGACGGCTGCAACATTTCGCGCGCAACCCGCCGACCAGAGCATGCTGATCAGCGCAACCGACGTGCGGCGTTGGGTGAACGAGCCCGATCCCGCAGTGGTACTGATTGATAATCGAAGCCCGGACGAGTTTTCCGAAGGTTCCATTCCCGGTGCAATTCACCTGGACTTCATCGGGAACCTCTTCCGCGACGGAACCTTCCGACCGGCACGCCACATCTACATTCGGCATGCCGGAGCGGGAGTGGACTACAATACGCAGGCGATTCTCTACTGCGCGACGTCGATCCGTTCCGCTCAGGCCTTTCTGGCGATGTATAACGCCGGGTACCGGGGAATGCGCATCTACGACGGCGCGTGGGTCGAATGGAGCGCCAATCCCATGAATCCGATTTTTGTACCCGAACAGCCGGGCGGACGCGTGCGATCAGCCGATGCCTCTTGAGACGGCGTCGGCACTCAGTGTGGAGTGAACCGGACCGCGGAGTGCGGCCGGAAAGAGAAGGAGATATACAATGAAACGTACAGTAATCGTGCTTGCAGCGCTGGTTGCGGCGTTGGCACTCTTTGGATGCGGAAACGGTGGTACCGCTTCTGCGCCTGCTGCGGCTGCACCGGCTGCCCAGGTCGCACCGCAGGTGAACGTTGCTCAGATGGCAATGGACTACCTGGTTAACGTGCCGGGCAATAAGCACATTGTTCAGCCCAACGACATCATGGATCGGCTCCTCGCCGGCGAGGAACTCTATCTGGTCGATATCCGTCGGGCCGACGACTACAACCAAGGGCATCTGAGCGGCGCGGTCAATATTCCGTGGGGAACACCCGCAATCTACGAGATGATCAAGCATCTTCCGACCGATCGCACCGTGTATACGTACTGTTACACGGGGCAGACCTGTGGCCAGTACGTTCCGCTGCTGCATCTGGCCGGAATTGATGCGCGCACCATCAACCTTGGCTGGAATCGGGCGCTCTCACGACACGAACGGATCGCGGAGGTCACCTCGACCACCGCAACCCCCATCGATACCGGTGTGGTCAACGAGATTCCCGCGGAATTGAACACCGCCATCGTGAGCTACTTCCAGGAGATGGCAACGCGAAACGGTACGCCGTTCGCAAACAACATCGTAGCCGTAGACGCCGCAAAGGCGATCTTTGATGCGGAAGATCCCGATGTGCTCTTCATCTGTCAGCGTCGTCCCGCAGACTTCGCCGAGGCTCATATCCCCGGCTCGGTCAGTATGCCCTACGATGAGACCTTCCCCGACAATATCGCATCGATTCCATCGGACAAGCGCCTGATTCTCTACTGCTACACCGGTCAGGGCTGTGGTCAGACCGTTGCAATGCTGCGCCTCATGGGCTATGACGCCTTCACGCTCAACAGTGGAATGGGAACGCCGGGAACCATGCCTGTCGGCTGGAAAAACCAGGGTTTTCCGGTTGTTGCTGCAAACTAGGACGCCGTTCTTTTTCCGTTCTGGTCCCCGGCTTCTGTGTGCCGGGGGCCTTTTTTTGTATCTGGTATTCCACCTCTGGTCGCTCGAGTGGTTTCCCTTCGTTCACTCCGACGAGGTGTGGCTTGCTTCACTGACCCGCGCGATGCTCCACGAACGGAGCATCGCGGCAACCGAAGATTTCTTCCGCCTCACCCCGCGGCATCCTCACGCGCTGAAAACGCTCTTTCATCTGGCGCAGATGCCGTTTGTTGCAATTTCGTTTGACCATTACCGCGTTCGTCTGCTGTCGCTGCTCGCCGGGTTTGCGTCTCTTGCGTTCCTGGCAGCGGCCGGACGCGCGACGGAACCCGCCGGGAGATCCCGGGGGTGGTCGTTCGCGATTCCCGCGCTGCTGCTTGCGGTGGAGATTCAGTTCATCTACACGGCGCACCTCGCCCGGCAGGAGGCGCTGCTGGTGGCGTTGCTCGCGTGGGTGTTGTGGCAGTCGTTACGCGATCCGCACCACCGGCTTGAACAGCCGGACAAGGACCACCTGCGCAGCGCGGCATTCAGCGGTTGCGTGGTTGGGCTGGCGGCCGGTATTCACCCCAACGCGTTTCTGGTGGGGCTTGCCACGCTGGCGCTGATTGCGACGGAACCGCTCCCGTGGCGACGGCGCGTGGGTCGTACTGCCATGGCAGCGGTCTGCATGGGTGGGGCTGCCGGAACCCTGTTGGCTCTCAGTCTCTGGATGGACCCGGACTTCCTGGTGCACTACGCCGCGTTTGGTGCGGAGGTGGGGGTGGCCGCACCCCCTATCCAGCGAATTTTCGGATTGCCGCGTCACCTTGCGACCCTGTTCTTTCGGCGGGCGGGAACCTACTATCTGCCGCCGGTCCAACCGCAACTCATCGTGTTCGGGGCTTCGCTGCTTGCGGCACCGTTTTTCCGGGCGGCACCGGTGATTCGACGACTCGCTGCGGCGCAACTCGCGGTGATCGCCGGAATGGTCGTCGTGGGCAAATACGCACCTCCCGCCGCGGTACTGCTGTGGCCGGGAGGCGTGCTGCTGGCATGGGCGATTGTGGGTCGTCTCCTTCCCGGCGCGCGCGAGCGCGCGATGGTTGGCTGCGCGCTCGCGCTGATGCTCGCCGTTCAGAGCGGAGCGGCTATGGCGGACGAGCACGTCATGCAGCGCAGCGGCGGTGGCTACCGGGGCTACCTGGCTGCCGTGCGCGCCAGTGTACCCGACGCAGAGACGGTGGTACTTGCCAACCTCAACGCCGGCTTCGCGTTCGAGTACGGGCAGCTGCGGGTATGGCGCGATCTGCAACACCTGCCGCGCGGTGCGAGTTTGCTGGGGTTTCTGCGGAGCGAAGGGATCGAACTGGTGTTCTACCCGGACGAACTCGACGTCATCTTTGCCGAACGACCGGTGTGGAATGCGGTGTACGGAAACCTCTACCCCTGGTACGGGCACATGCAGCGAATCGTGCGCGAAGAGAGCGAGCCGGTCACCCGGTTTGCCGCTTCGTGCTACGCCATGCGGCTGGTCCGGTATCGGTGCGCCGGTCCGTACGGCGTCAGCGTCTATCGTCTGCTTCCGGAGGGTAACAGAAGCCGATGAAGCGTCGCGGTGAGCAGCTCATCGGGGGACGACGATTGGCGTCCAACCGTGGCGGGATCCGCGCTGCGCCGTTCAGTGGTTTGGGGAACGCGGTCGCGCGGTATCGAGGCGGCTACCGAGCCGTTGTCGCCCAAGACCACGATCCGGTCCGCCAGGATCAATGCCTCATCGATCTGGTGGGTCACGAACAGGATGGTGGGGGCACGCTCGGTGTGAATGCCGAGCAACAGCTGCTGGAGATCGGATCGGGTTGCGGCGTCAACGCCGGCGAAGGGTTCGTCCATCAGGAGGACGGCGGGCTGGACTGCGAGCGCGCGCGCGAGGGCAACGCGCTGTCTCATACCGCCGGACAACTGGTGCGGGTAGAAGTTGAGCGCGTCACCGAGTCCCACCAGACCGGCAAACCGGCGTGCCTCGCCGGAAGGGTCTCGATGGCTTTGGACCTCCAGAGGCATCGAGACGTTCTGCAGAACCGTCAGCCACGGGAAGACCTGTTCGGTTTCCTGAAAGAGCATCATCCGGTCGGGTCCCGGTCGCGTCGCGCGAACACCGTCCACCAGAACCGCCCCCTCGTACTCGCGATCGAGGGTAGCGATGATGCGCAGCAGCGTGGTTTTCCCGCACCCTGAGCGACCGAGCAGGCAGACGAGTTCGCCCTGATCGACCCGCAGGTCAACCCGATCCAGAACGGTGTGAGTGCGATTCTCAACGATGAATCGCCGGGACACCTGTACAACCTCGAGGCGACTCACGGATTCATTCCCCAGCGGCGTACCGTTCGCGACTCCACAAACCGGAAAACGCCGTCTTCCACGAAAACGCCCACCGCCATGATCACCACCAGGCCGACAAACAGCCCGGTCGTGTCCATGAAGACCCGTCGGCTGTGCAGAAACCAGCCGAGTCCACCGCCGGCAACCACCGCACCAAAGACCATTTCGGCGCTGATCAACGCGCGCCAGCTTCGCGCCCAGCAGATCCGCAGCGCAGAAATCAGATAGGGCGTCACGGCGGGCAGGGTGATCCGGCAAAAGCTGTCCGCGGCACTCATCCCGAGGTTTTCGGCAACCCGTCGATAGACGGCCGGCATCGCTTCCCGTCCGGCTCGAAGGTTGGTGATGAGCGGCCAGAATACCGAATGCACGATCACCACCATTACCGCTTCAACACCAATCCCAAACCACAGAATGATCACCGGGAGGAGGGCAATTCCCGGCAGGGGGTGAAAGAGCGTCACCATGGTCTCCAGCAGAGAGTCGACCCACCGAACGCGCGACGACACAAGAACCAGAACTCCGGCGGGCAGGGCGGCGAGGACGAGCCCGCCTGAAATCAGGCCCAGAGATACCGCCACCTGTCGCATGAGCAACCCGGTGGCGAGAAGCTCCACGAGACGGCCGGCCACCATTGCAACGGAGGGAAAGGCCAGAACGCTTGCGGAACTGAGCCGTCGCGTGATTTCCCAGACGGCCAACAGGAGTACCACCCACAGCAGTCTGGTGAAACGCGGTGAGCTCTTCACGGCGTTTCCGCCGGCGGAATCAACAGCATGGATTCGGCGTGTTCGCGTTCGAGGTACCCCACACGATGCATGAAGGAGACAAACCGGCCGACGCCGCGCACGGTTCCGCCAAACTCAACTCCTTCGGTCATAAGTTGCTCTCGAAGCTCCTCGGTCGGAATCTCGAACGCACCCGCGAGGTCGTCGATCGCGGTTGGGTCGTCGCGCAGAGCCTCGGTGGCGCGGTCCAGCGCGCGCACCACTGCGTAACGCACCAGTTCCGACGGGTGATCGCCCGAAGCGCTCACGCCGACGATGAAGGTGAACGGTCCTCCAAACGCCTCATCTCCCGTTAGAATCACGCTGACTCCCGGCTCCGCGGTGAGTCGCTGCAGAAACGGGGGAGGCGCAAAATAGGCCGTTACCGCGGCCCCCGAGAGCAGTGCGTTGGTCGCATCCGGATGGGCGAGGGTCACGAGTCGGTCATCAAAGCGGGCCGCATCGGCGAAACTGCGCTCGGCCGCCATCGCAAGCAGGATGTGCTGAATGCTCCCGGGTTGCGGCACCGCGATGCGATCGCTGTCGTCCAGATCGGCGAACGTACTGCGGTCCGCACGGGTGGTTGCCAATCCCATGGGCATGCGGGCAAGAGCGCAGAACACCTTCCACGGCGTTCCCCGGTCCACGCCAATCAGAAACGGAGGGATCCCCATGAACCCGATATCGAGCCGCCCGGCGATCATCGCTTCGCGAATCGCCGTCGCGTTTCCCAGCCGTGACCACTCGACCGAGTAGCCGGGAAGCTCGTCCTCCACGTAACCCCGCATGCGTGCCAGCACCAGCGGCGCATAGGCGAGCCCGAACTGCTCGGCGATCCGGAGCACCGGCGCGTCGTCTCGCCTCGTGCGCCGGTGCTCCTGCGAATCGCCTCCGCACGAGAGGATGAGCAAAATACACAGCGTCACGCCCGCGATGGGCTTCGCTTCGGCCTTTCCGGGTCGGTGTTTCATCGTTCTGCTCCCGGATGCCTGCAGAGTGCTTCCGTATCCATCAGGAGGTTTTCTCCCTCATCGCCCTCCATGATGAGCTCGGAAAACAGGTGGGTCAGCGCCCGGTTCACCGCGTCGATATCGGGTCCGGCGATCACCGCGTAGCCCGCGCGCTGCGTCGAGTTTGTCATGGTGCCGACCACGGTACCGATTGGAAGCAGTATGCGAATGGTGTGAACACCGGGAAACCCCGCAATCCGCTGGAGACCGCGGTATCCGGTGAGGGTCCCGGGACGGCAGAAGAGCAGGGGTACCAGAAACGCCCGGTCGGTGCCAACCGGATGGGGTGAGGATGGTTCGTGTGGAAGCGCCGGGAGATCGCCCCGACAGAGCGACAGCTGCAGCGCGATCAGATCCACCGCGCCGACGAGTGGAATTGATTCGTCTTCGTAGGCGCCGCCCAGGCGGCAGGCCGCCTCGTTCACTCTGACTCCTTGATCGCCGATCAACAGCTGGAAGTAGATCGGACCCTCCGGGATCCCGAGCGCATCGACGGTGGCTTGGGTAATCTCACGGACCTCGTCGTGGTGTCCTGCGGCGTGCGCGGATGGATACCGGTGCGCCGGACAGACCCCGAGGCTGGTCGCGCTTGGCATGGTGACGCGGTCGGTGACGGCAAAGATGTGGGCGCGGCCTGAGCGTACCCAACCGGAGACGGTTACCTCGTTCGAGGGGTAGTAGGTTTCGACGATGGCGTAATCACAGCGGGAATGCTCGAGGGTGCGCGGGAGATGGTCGACAACCATTGCGGCATCGGGGAGCAGGGCGATGCCGCGCTGCCCCTGACTGTCCACCGGTTTGATGACGAAGTCTGGGGCGAGTCCGCCCAACGCCGCGGAGGTATCGTCGCGGTGGAGAATGCGCCACGGAGCAACCGGGATTCCCGCCTCGGTGAGTGTTTGCTTCATCTCCCGCTTGTTGGTGACTCGAAGCGCGACCTCCGGAGAGAGGGGGAACGGCAGTCCGAGCTCCGCTGAAGCAACGGCGGCGGTGTACACCGGCTGATCCGACCCAACCGCAACAACGGCATCACACCCGAGGCGCCGCGCCGCCTCAGTCACTCCAGGGACGTCAAAGGTGGACACAGCGAAAAAGGCGTTCGCATCACCCACCGCCACGGCGTGCGGGTTAACGTCGGCAACGGTTACAAAGAACCCGTCGGCTCGCGCGCGCCGGATAAGGTTATGCTGTCCGGCTGATCCTCCGAGTACGAGAAGGTGCCGCGGTTTCATCGCTGCGTGAAACAGCGCGCGGGGCCCCAATGCCACGCGAGGGGGATAAAGACCGCAACTCGATCTCTCACGGCGTAACGGCGGGGGGCATCGGTCGGAAGACTCCGTGCCCGAACGTGGACAACGCAGACGCGCGGTCGTAACCGGAGAAGCATCGCCGAGAGGTAGGGGTACCGGCACGAATAGGCAACAGCGCGTCGAGCCAGTGTCCCGTCCATTGCACGAAAACTTCCCACCGGCACGCCAAACGGTTTTCGAAGGCAGAGGAAGAACAGCAGATTATTCATCGCCGTTCCGATTCGTCGCATCGCGGCATAACCGATCGATCGCAGCGGTTTCGCAGGCGCTGTTCGGGAGTCAGTTGGCGTGGTGTGCACGCGACAGTATACCAGATCCGCTCCCGATTGGAGTTTCTCGATCATCCGTGGAATCGCGGGCACCGGGTGTTCACCGTCGTCATCCATCGTAACCACCCAACGCCCTACCGACGCCTTTACTCCGGCAATGGTCGCAAGGCGCTGGCCGGAACGACGGGGCAAGCGCAGCACCCGCACGCGAGGATCACCAGCCACAATCAGTTCTATGGTGTGGGAATCGACTCCTGCGTTCCCATCGTCCACGATCACGATCTCGACGCTTCGGGGATGGAGGCCGGTCAGGACCTGGTCCACCATGCCCGGAAAGAGCGATGAGGGACAATGGGTCGGGATCACCACTGAGATGTCAATCTTCGCTTTCTGCATGGGGATCGTTCGGCAATCCGTGCGGCCGGTGAATCAGTCGCAGCCTGGTTCGCTCAGCTTTTTGGCATCAACGAGGAGAATGAGCTGTTCCGGCAGACCGTTCAGCAGGTTCCGCGGAATGGTGAAACGATACCGGTTGGACAGGTCGATGATGAACTCGATGTGGTCGTAGTCCCAGTTGTGGAAGTCATCTTCCGTGCAGGAAGCGGTAAGGGTCGCAACCAGTTCCGCGCACACCTCGGCGGCTTCTTCGAGTGCAAACTCTTCCAGGATGTCATGAACCATTGCCGCACCGTCAACCCCAGCGGGCATGTCACCAATGACCGCCTGCGAGAGCAGCGCCCCGTCATCGTTTTTCACCGTCTCGGCGTACCGGGTCCGATAGGAATCAACTGTATTGGCCATCTTTGCCCCTTTTGTGCAGCCTACCGCGAATCACCATTGACGTCAAGGTATACACGGCGATTTAGATAAAAAAACACGAATACCACCGAGAGAAACCGCCCCATCTTCCAGAAAGTCTGAAATTTCATTCACACTCACAAGTTGTCGATTATGCGGAACGTATCGATCGAGTTCGGGCCCTCTGTGGCCTCACCGGGCCGGGGAGGCACCGGTTTCGGCACCGCAGTCTGCGTATTGGAGCCGCATTCCGCTGCCGACCTCCTTCAGGGGCGCCGCCTCAGACAACGCAATCTTGCTGCGCAGATCGGTGCAGTGGCAGGCGTGAAGCGACTGCAGCGAGAGGCTGGAAAGAAACGCGACCGTCTCGCGAAGCTGATCCTCGGGGGGATCGAGCAGGTGGAATCCTCCGATGATGTCGATGACTCGCTTGACCCCGGTGACCCTCCGCGCCGTCTCGACGATATTGCAGATTCCCGAGTGCGAGCAGGCGGTAATGACCACGATCCCGTCCTCGCCGACCCACGCCAGAGCGCTGTCGTCGGGGATGTCATCTTCGATCAATCCACCATTCGCCTCCCTGCGCAGGCCGATCGTTGCCTGCGCTTCGAAGGCGGTTGTGCGTTCGATTTCGCCCAGGAACACCAGACGGTCGTCAATCCATACCGGTTCCCGCGAGGGGCGAAGCTGAAACGTGGCGGACAGAACGTCGGAGGAAACCGCGATTCCGCTCGGACTTCCGTCGGAGAGCTGTTTGTGCATCAGAGTGACTGGATGAGCGATCAGCGCCGGGCGAACGTGCCGCCCTCGACTGCGTTGGTGGGCAAGGAGCTTGATGAGTTCGTCGAGCCCTCCGGTGTGATCGATATGACCGTGCGACAGCACCACGGCATCCAGCGAGGCAAGATCGACACCGGCGCGGTGGGCGTTGGTGAGAAAGACGCCGGAGTAGCCGGTGTCAAACAGCACCGAAGAGCGATCGGTCTGAAGGTGGTACGATACCCCCGGCTCGCCCAGGAAATATTGATCGATGAGGGTGTTGTTGTCGGCCAGGACCGTCAGATCGAGGGGCATCGGAGCCTCCGGTGCAATCATACTGTAGCCGGAAAAAATGCACAATCTTTGGAACAGTCGGCCCAGCATATGCTATGCTGCCGCCGGAGGATCCCGTGAACCCGAACCCTGAAACCTTCGGCCAGGCCACCATTCTTGAACACCCGCCGGCGTCAATTGCGCAGGCGCTTCGTCAGGGAGAATCGGTGCGGTGAAGGAAGGAAAGCGACCGATGGGAATCGAACCCACATCATCAGCTTGGAAGGCTGAGGTAATAGCCATTATACGACGGTCGCACAGAGTAGCGTGTACTCGCGTTTGTAGCAGATCGCTCGACTTCCTGTCAACCCTGATGGTTCGGCCCCGATGGAGTTCGACCGGTGAACACTGAGCGAGCCCTCATCGGCGAGGGCGTGGCATCCACGTTTTATATCATCCTCACCCAGGGGCCGCTGTTTACGGCCATGGCGATATTCTTTGGTCTCGATGCCGTGCTCATCGGAATCACCGCCTCGTTTCCGCTGGCGTTCCAACTGGTGCAGGTCTTCAATCCGTGGCTGCTCGCCCGGGTGCGAAGCCGAAAGCGGCTCCTCTTCGCGGCCAACAGTGGGCGCTTTCTCTGGATCATTCTGATCGTAGCGGCCATCCGCGGCACCCATACGCCGGCCCTGTTTCTGGTAGTGTTCGCCGTCACCCAGATGACCAACGCCATTGCGGGAAACACCTGGATGTCGCTGGTTCGCGA
>REDM01000033.1 GCA_007693485.1 Spirochaetaceae bacterium | reverse complement strand
GAGAGTCTGCGGGAGTTTGAGTAGGCGCGGGCGGCACTCGGGGTGGGTTAACCGCGGTCCTTTTCATCGATCATCCACAACCCCATCAATCACCGCTGCTACCTCGTCCGGCCGCGAGAGCATTGCGAGATGTCCGGCGTCTACGGCGGCGCGCGCTGGATTGGTAAGTCGGCGCAGGTACCGCCGCTGCCACGATGGTGGCACACTCTGGTCGCGGCTGAGGGTGATGTAGGTTGATGGGATCTCGACGCTCGGAGCAGGAACCGTGGTCAGAAGCGGTTCCGCCCGCTGCGGGGTGAACCGCTCGATGACGGTGTTGGCGTCAACGGGGTTGAGATCGTCGCAGTACTCGCGCCGGATCATGGCGTCCGACGGCCGCATGCCCTGCGCGTTCGTGGAACAGAGATGCCGCAGAATCCAGCGCTGCGGAATGGGCAGGGCGTCTACGAAGGAGCCGTTCGCCGGCGGCACGACCGCGGAAAGATAGACCACATGAGACAAGCGGCTGCCGAGGCGCTCTGCGAGTAACCCGGACAGCACCCCCGCCCACGAGTGCAGCACCGGGATCACCGCCCCGCCGCCATGGTCTGAGAGCGCCTTCATGACCACATCTGCACACCATTGCGGCGTGGCGCCCTCTTCGCCCAGCGGCATCTCCACCGGCAGAGCCGGCAGACTCAGTTTCTCCGTCACGCGATCCCATACCCACGCGCCGGTACCTGCGCCGTGGATCAAGACGGCGGTCGCGTTTGTTGTTGTCACATCGTCCTCCTTCGGTTACGTCGCTCATCCATCCGATACTCAGCGTCGGCATCTTGAACGTACACTGTACCATCTGCGCACGTACGGGGATATGATGCCGCTTCTGCTGTCCCGCCCGACCTGCGGCGCGCCGGCTTACCAACCGAAGAGGCGTCCCGGAGTGGCCAGTTCAGCCAGGGGAACAACCTCGACGCGATCGGACAGGGGGTAGCGACGGGATCCGGGGTAGACGACGGCAACGCGCTCGAGCCGGAGGTCGTCGAGTGCGGTACGGATCGATTTGGTGAGTTTGGGGGCATCCGCTCGCTTGCACTCGACGCCGAACAGACGATCACCGCGGCGGAGCAACAGATCGACCTCGGCACCCTGGTGCGTGGCCCAAAACGAACTCTCGTCAAAGAGCTCGCCCGCGAGCACCTGCTCGATGACAAATCCCTCCCACGAGGCGCCGACCTTCGGGTGCAACATTAGCTCCTTTTCGCTGCCGATGCCGAGAAGCTGATGAAGAAGTCCGCTGTCACGGATATAGATCTTTGGTGATTTTACCTGGCGCTTTCCGATGTTCGCATGCCACGGTTGAAGCTGGCGCACCATGAGCGCATCGGTGAGCAGGTCGAGGTATCGGCGCACCGTGTTGGGGGTGACCCCAAGCGCGGCGGCAGGCTCGGCGGCGTTCCATGTCTGTCCGTGGTAGTGCGCGAGCATCGTCCAGAGCCGTAAAAGCGCTGTCGCGGGAACTCGAGCGCCCCATTGCGGAAGATCACGCTCAAGCAACGTCTGGATGAACTGCTTTCTCCAGGAGCGGCTCTCCTCCTCCGTAGACGCCAACCACGCTCGCGGAAAACCGCCTCGAAACCAGAGTTTCCAAGCAGCCTCGGATCCCAGTTCCGGAAGTACGAAACCTCCGATTTCAATCCGTTCCATTCGACCCGCGAGGCTTTCTGAACTTTGCCGCAGCAGATCTCCCGACGCGCTCCCCAAGATCAGAAACCGGGAAAGGGATTCGCGGCGATCACACAGCACGCGGAGTACCGGAAAGAGATCTGGACGCCGCTGAATCTCGTCGATGACGATCAAACCGCGAAGGGGTTCCAACGCGGTCTTTGGTTCGTCCAGCCTGGCGAGACTGACGGGATCTTCGAGATCAAAGTAGTTGACCGATTCCTCCCGGACGAACTCACGAGCAAGGGTCGTCTTTCCAGACTGACGCGGACCGGAAAGCACAACTACCGGATTTCGTACGAGTGCGGTGCGGATTCGGTTCAGAAGTGCGGCTCGTTCGATCATCGCACACATTTTACCATGAAAATACGCAGTCAACTACTCGTTTTTCATGGATCTACGAAGGAACGCTTTCTTGACGCGAACGGGGACCCATTACGGGCAGCGTGTCGGAGAAGCTGGTCATGGACGCGTAACGTTCAGCTCACCCCGACCCGAGCGCTCCCACAAGCATCAGCACGCCGCCGGTGACACCGGATTTGGCCGCGATGGCACCGCCGACGAGGGCGGCAATGGGGAGGGCGATGGTCCCGCCCACAATGCCAAGCATTCCTGCGCCGGTTTTCATATCACCACCCCCGGACGGCACCGGAGATCACGGCAACCAGGAGAAACACGATGAAGATGAAGAAGAGGACGCGTGCGATTCCACTGGCGGTGGCGGCCAGATTCCCAAATCCAAACACACCGGCGATAATTGCGATAACCAGGAAGATTGCAGCCCATCGTAGCATAGTGCACTCCTTCACCCAAAACGTACTGAATGAAGGAGATTGAGTCAAATGCGGGTTGGCTGTGGGTCGGTCGCTGCCCGACGGAATGGGTTACCGGCCGGGAGTGGCTCCGCCGGGATCAGGTCCAGCGGATCACGCCCTTTATGTAGCCGTCGGTTTTGGCGATGCCGTGTTCGTAGAGGGGTTGGGCCTCTTCGGGGCGGGCGACGTGGGTCACCAGCGGGGAGAGGTTCACACGACCAGCGGCCATGAGGGCGGCGGACTGGTGGAAGCAGCGGGTGAAGTCGGGCGCGGCCGCGGGAGATGCGTTCAGCACCGTGATGCCGCGTACGTGCCAGTCACCGAAATCAAAGGTGAAGGGGTGGTGCTGCCAGGAGAAGACAACCAGCGTCCCGCCCTTGCGCGTCAGCGCATTGGCCGTCGTGAAGGCAGCCTCCACCGCCGCGGTTTCGATGACCACGTCGAACGTGCCACGAAGCTTGGTGAAATCCGGTTTCTCGCCCAGGTCGTAGACCGTAATGGGCGCGCCGGTAACCGAACGCGCGTACGCGAGAAGCTCAGGACGGAGCTCCAGCACCGCGATCTCGGACACCGGCTGCATGGCGAGCAGCTGCAGAATGATGGAACCCATGAAGCCACAGCCCACCAGGGCAACGCGCGCGCCAGCCTGGATGCGGGAGAGGTCCACGGCATTCACGCAGCACGCCACCGGCTCGATCATCCAGAGTTCGTCGGCACGGCCGTCTTTGGGCAGGGGGATGACCTCGTTTTCTGACTGCAGGGCGAGCTCGGCCATGTGACCGCGCCCGGTCGCGCCGATGACCGCGCTCTCGCGCAGTGCCACCCGGTCTCCCACGGCAACGCGGCTGACACCCTCACCCACCGCTTCAATGGTGCCTACGCCTTCGTGGCCAAAGTAGAAGGGAAACTCGCGGTACTCCTGGAAGCCGCCGCTGA
>REDM01000049.1 GCA_007693485.1 Spirochaetaceae bacterium | reverse complement strand
CAGAAAACCGTGATGGCGTCGCTGATCGCGACGGCCCGGGAGAACGGCCTGCTGGTGTTGCGATCCGGAGCCAACGTGATCCGCATTGCACCGCCGCTGGTTATTTCGGAATCAGAAATCGACGAGGGCTGTGACATCCTCGCCAAGAGCATAGAGACGGTACGGCAAACCGAGAAAGGAGCCTTTCATGAGTGATCGGGAGATCAAGAAGATCGTTCTTGCCTATTCGGGGGGTCTGGACACCTCCATCATCATTCCCTGGTTGCGGGAGCACTACAACAACGCCGAGATTATCGGCGTCTGCACCAACGTCGGCCAGAACGAAGATTGGGAAGGCATGGAGAAGAAGGCCAAGGCCTCCGGCGCCTCCAAGCTGCACGTGATCGACTGCCGAGAGGAGTTTGTGCGCGACTTCATCTTCCCGATGCTCCGCGCCGGCGCGATCTACGAAGGTAAGTACCTGCTGGGCACATCCATCGCCCGACCGCTGCAGGCAAAGCACCAGGTGAAGGTTGCCCTCGCTGAAGGCGCGGATGCGGTGGCACACGGCTGTACCGGCAAGGGGAACGATCAGGTTCGTTTCGAGCTGACCTACAAGGCGCTTGCGCCGCAGCTGCACGTGATTGCGCCGTGGCGCCTCTGGGACATCCGGTCCCGCCAGCAGGCCATCGATTACGCGCGGAAACACAATATTCCGCTGGGGAATATCTCCGAGAAGAACATCTATTCGCGCGACTGGAACCTCTGGCACATGAGCCACGAGGGCGGCGAGCTGGAGAGCACCTGGAACCGTCCCGTCGAATCGATGTACCAGCTGAGCAAGTCCCCGCAGGACGCCCCCGACCGCGAAACCGAGGTGGTCATTGACTTCGAGAAGGGTATCCCCGTTGGGATCGACGGCAAGAAGCTTGGCCCGGTTGAGCTCCTGGATACGCTGAACCGCCTCGGTGCGGAGAACGGCATCGGACGCGCCGATCTGGTGGAGACGCGGCTGGTGGGCATGAAGAGTCGTGGCGTCTACGAGACCCCCGGCGGCACCATCCTGCACACCGCTCTTCGCGACCTGGAGATGATCACCATGGGCTTCGACACCCTGGCGCTCAAAAACATGATGGCGCTTCGCTACGCCGACATCGTCTACGCGGGCAAATGGTTCACCCACTTCCGCGAATCGATGGATGCATATCTGGCGAAGGCAAGCCAATACACCACCGGCAGCGTTCGGTTGAGCCTCTACAAGGGCAACGCCATCGTTACCGGACGGCAGTCGAAGTACTCGCTCTACCTGGAAGACCTGGCATCCTTCGGCGAATCGAGTTACGATCACGCCGATGCGTCCGGTTTCATCAAGCTGTACGGGCTCTCCACCGGTGTGGCGGCGATCGTACAGCGCGACGCCGACGCAGAAGACGGTCCGGCTCGTGAAATGCGCGAGATGGCCGGCTTTCACGAGCGCTGACCCACGCGGCGGCGCACAGCGAATGGAGGCAGCATGAGCACCTTGACCTATCAGAACCTCACCGAAACCCGAGCGTGGAAGTCGCTTTGCTCGGTGGCCCGGCCGTCGTCGATTGCGGTTGACCCGAGGGCGGTACCGGAGCGTTTCGTCCCGGTGGGCGCCGGACTGCAGTTCAACTACGCGGCCCGGGGGAGCAGCCCGGAGGTGGTTGAGGCGCTCGCCGCACTCGCCGAAGAGCAGCAGTGCATCGACAAGTACCGCGCCCTCGCTGCCGGCGCAGTAATGAACACCGGTGAGAGCCGCATGGTGCTGCATCACCTCACCCGCGGCAAGCTGGTGGAGGAAATGGAGGCGGCCGCCGCACCTCTCGACGCCTTCTACCGCGAGCAGCACCGACGCGTGGCCGAGTTTGCCGGCCGGGTGCACCGCGGCGAGATCATCGGTTCGACCGGTAAGCCGTTCGATACGGTTGTGCAGATTGGCATTGGCGGATCGGATCTGGGGCCTCGCGCCATCTACCTGGGACTGAAGAACTGCGTTGCCCGCGCCGGGGGGGTGAAGATGCGCGCCCACTTCATCTCCAACGTCGATCCCGATGACGCAGCGGAGCTGCTCACGCAGATCGATCCGGAACGAACCCTCTTCATTCTGGTCTCCAAGAGCGGAACCACGCAGGAAACCCTCGCCAACGAGACCTTCATTCTTGAGGCGATGGCCGCCGCAGGCGTTCCCGGCCTTGACCCGCACCGCCACATGATTGCGGTGACGTCGCAGACCAGCCCATTGGCGTCATCGGCCAACTACCTGGATTCGTTCTTCATTGACGACTACATCGGCGGCCGCTATTCCAGCACCAGCGCCGTAGGAAGCACCATTCTGACACTGGCCTTCGGCCCGGAGGTGGTCGCCGAGTTTCTCCGCGGTGCCCACGAGGCGGACCGCGCCGCCCTCGAGCGCGATCCGCGCAAGAACGCTGCCCTGCTGGATGCCTTGCTCGGCGTGTGGGAGCGCAACGTACTCGGCTATCCGGCGACAGCCGTCCTGCCGTACAGCCAGGCGCTCTCGCGCTTCCCCGCCCATCTGCAGCAGCTTGACATGGAGAGCAACGGCAAGAGCGTCAACCGCGACGGGGGGCCGCTGGACTACCCCACGGGACCGATCATCTTCGGAGAGCCGGGAACCAACGGCCAGCACAGCTTTTACCAGCTGCTGCACCAGGGCACCGACATCGTCCCGCTGCAGTTCATTGGCTTTCACCAATCCCAACTCGATCGTGACGTTACCATCGACGGATCGACCAGCCAGACCAAGCTGAACGCCAACCTTGCGGCTCAGATCGTCGCATTCTCCCACGGGAAACAGGACGCCAACCCCAACAAGAGCTTTGCCGGCGGCCGCCCGTCGAGCGTGATTGTGGGCGATCGGCTGACCCCGGCCGCCCTTGGAGCGCTGCTCGCCCACTTTGAGAACAAGGTGATGTTTCAGGGTTTTCTGTGGAATATCAACAGCTTCGATCAGGAAGGGGTACAGCTCGGCAAGGTGCTGGCCAAACAGCTTCTATCGGGAGCGGCCGACGGAGCACTTGGGGCGTACGCAGAACTGCTGGGTGTGTAGTCCCGGCTGCCCGGCGAATACGCTATCTGATCAAAAGGGTCAAGGCGGCTCATCGAGTCAGGGAAGCTGGTCGAGAAAGTAGCCTGCCGTCCGGGCGATGTCGGACTCGGGGTTGATATCCTGAGCGACGCGCAGAAAGTGGCGTGCGCTGCCGCGGTTCCCCAGCCCCAGAAACCCAACCGCCTGCAGGAGCAGGGCGTGCTGACGCGCGCCCTCGGGTACGGGAGCACCCCGCAGATACCTTCCCAGCGACTCGAGTGCCTCGGCGTACGCAAAGTGATCGATGAGCAGATGGGCGCGCGCGAGAGTGACAATTGCTTCCGAATCCGAGTCGACACGGACACTGCCCAGCCAGCCAATCAGCGCGCGAAGCGTCGCGTCATGGTCGAGCTGAAGGCGCCGGTAGAGCATCAGCAGTGCGTCCGGATCGGCGGCGGCCTC
>REDM01000115.1 GCA_007693485.1 Spirochaetaceae bacterium | reverse complement strand
TCGACGAAGAGCGCCTCGCCTGGGACGAGGCGTGGGAGATCACCGTCAAGACGCTCGCCTATACCAACCACACCCTGATGCCCGAAGCACTCGAGAAGTGGTCCGTTCCGATGATGGAGTCGCTCCTGCCGCGACACCTGCAGATCATCTACGAAATCAACCAGCGCTTTCTCCAGCGCGCGGCGATTTTCTTCCCGGGCGATCCTCAGAAACTGAGCGCCGTCAGCATCATTGAGGAAGGCACGGAGAAGCAGGTTCGCATGGCCAATCTTGCCATTGTGGGATCGCACTCAACCAACGGGGTGGCGGAGCTGCACACCACCCTTCTCAAAGGGCGGGTGGTTCCCGAGTTCGCCGCGATCTTCCCGGACCGGTTCAACAACAAGACCAACGGCATTACCCAGCGTCGCTGGCTGCTGAAGGCGAACCCGCCACTCGCTGCCCTCATCACCGAAGCGATCGGTGACGGTTGGATCACCGACTTTACGCAGATTGCCAAACTGAAGCCGTTTGCCGAGGACGCTTCCTTTCGCGCGCGCTTCCGCGACGTGAAGCGGCAGGCCAAAGTTGCGCTCTCAGATCATCTGCAGCGTCACCACGGCTGGACCCTCAATCCCGACTCGCTTTTTGACGTGCAGATCAAGCGCATTCACCAGTACAAACGACAGCTCATGGACGCCCTGGGAATCGTGGTACTGTATAACCGACTTAGAGCAGGAACCATGCCAGACTTCGTGCCGCGCACATTTCTGTTTGGTGGAAAGGCTGCGCCCGGCTACGATCTGGCCAAACTCACCATCAAGTTCATCAACAACCTTGCCGCAGTGATCAACAGCGATCCGGCGGTCCGCGGCAAGCTGAGCGTGCACTTCCTGCCAAACTATCGGGTTTCGCTCGCCGAGCGCATCTTTCCGGCGTCCGACCTGTCCGAGCAGATTTCCACCGCGGGAACCGAGGCCTCGGGAACCGGCAACATGAAGTTCATGTGCAACGGCGCCCTCACCATCGGCACACTCGACGGCGCCAACATTGAGATACACGAAGAGGTGGGCGACGAGAACATCTTCATCTTCGGGCTCACCGCCGAACAGGTTGCTCAAGTGCGTCCCACCTACAACCCGTGGGATTGCTACCACGAGAACGCCGAGACGCGCCACGCGATCGACCTCATCTCCAGCGGCTATTTCAGCGTGAACGAGCCGGGTATTTTTCAGCCGCTCCTGGAGTCCATCCTCGACCACGGCGATTTTTACCTCTGTCTCGCCGACCTGCCGGCCTACGTTGAGGCGCAGTGCCGGGCGTCGGAACTCTATCGCGACCAGGAAGCGTGGAGCCGCAAAGCCATTCTGAACGTGGCCTGCTCGAGCAAGTTCTCGTCGGACCGCACGATTGGACAGTACGCGAGCGAGATCTGGGGCGTGAAGCCGTGCACCATCGACACGACGGTCTCCCCCGAGCGCACCCTCGAAGAGGCGCGCCGGCAGTAGAGAAGGGTTACTCGGATGTCATCGAATGGAAGCCGGAATCGGTTCTGAAGCGTGGCAGCACGATCAGAATCACCCCGGCAACCAGCGAGACGATCGCCATGGTGAGGACGGGCTGCAGCGCGCGAAGGTAGATGGCCGCCAGATATCGATGCACCTGCGTTATCCAGGCGATGATGGCCGCGGCTTCCGCGGCTGAGGTGTCGGGTTGTTCGATCAGCGTGCGCAGCACCTGTTCGGTCACCGATGAACCAAGAAACCGCACCGCCGCGTACCCAACCAACGCAAGCGTTCCCAAGAGCACAAAGGGAACACCGATCCTCCGGAGGCCCCGCAGTGGATCGCGTCTCCACGCGATCAGAATTACCGCCGCCAGAATAAAGAACGCAACGACAGCGCTGACGAGTGCTCCATTCACCGTTCGTCGTCGATCCACATAGTGCGAGCGAAAGTGTCGAAGGGCGGCAGGATCGGTGTGTTCGATTAGCCCCACCGGCACATCGTAGAAGTCCAGCCTCTCCTGCAAGGTCGCCACCATCTGAGCGACCGCTTGGCGCCGTTGTGCTGGTGAGAGGCCGCGCAGGGCGTCCAGACCGGGCGTGCCGTCGTAGTCGCCGCGCGCGAAACCTTCGCTAATGCCGGAGGCGATGGCGTCAACGGCTTCTTTGGTGAGCAGAGGCGGTACCTGATCGACGGGAATATCACCGTCGAGATACCGGAACACCGACGTGATGAAGCGTTCCACCGAGGTCTGCACGGGACGGCCGGGAAGCCCCAGCAGGATCATCGCGCGCCGGGCGGCATCAATTGCCTCTGCGGCGTCAACCAATAGTTCGACATCTGCAATCGCCGTCGCTGTCACAAGCGGCTCAAGCCGCTCGGGATCCAGAGCGATACTTGCGGTCTCGACCCAGAAGCGCTCGCTCAGGATTGTCGTCCGAACGGTCAGTGTGGTGCCGATGAACAGCAGCACCACGAGCATGAGAACCACAACGGCGAATACGACAATGGCACGCAACACCGATTCCATCGAGGTCCCCCTGTTCTGGCGCAGGCCCGAATTATGTTCCCCCACCCGAGCGGTAGTGGTTTCCCAACGCGGCGGGGGGGCGTGACTTGACTACACCGCCTGCCAGGATCACGATGGTGAGCAGGTAGGGGATCATCTGGATGATCTGGTGGGGGAGGGCGATCTCCATGGTCTGCAGGCGGATCTGTACCGCGTCGGCGTAGCTGAAGAGCATGCTCGCTCCGAGGCCTCCGATGGGGTTCCACTGGCCGAAGATATTGGCGGCCAGGCCCATGAAGCCGCGGCCGGCACTCATGCCCATGCTGAAGCGCCCGATGTTGCCGATCGACAGGTATGCCCCGCCAAACCCGCAGAGCGCTCCTCCGAGGATAACGCTGAAGTGCTTGATGAAGCGGACGTTGATACCGAGGGTGTCGGCAGCCTCGGGGTGCTCGCCGGTCATGCGGATGCGCAGGCCCAGCGGTGTGCGAAAGAGCAGAACCCAGCCACCCACAATAAGGGCGATCATCACGAAGACGAAGGGCGACTGCACGCCGATCACCTGGCCGATCACGGGTATGTCGCTGATCAGCGGAATGCGGATGCTCTGGACGCGCGCGACTGCCGGCGAAATGCCGCGGGTTCGCCACACTACCTGCATAAGCCACGTGGTCAGGCCGAGCGCGAGGATGTTTATACCAACGCCGGCTACCACGTGGTTGGCGCGGAACTCAACGGTGAAGATCGAGAAGACCGCCGCGGTTGCTGCCCCGGCTGCGACACCGAGCAGGGTTCCCAGCAGGGCGCTTCCGGTAGCGTAACTTCCCACTGCACCGGCGAAGGCGCCCACCAGCAGCATCCCTTCCAATCCGATGTTGATCACCCCGGCGCGCTCCGAAAAGGCTCCTCCCATGGCCGCGAGGGCGATGGGCGTGGACATGCGAATCGCCGCGTTCAGCGTGCGAAGGTTAAAGATCACCGCGAGGATTTCAAGCCACATCGACCGGCTCCACCTTGGGTTTGCGCCATCGTACCATCGCCCGCAATGCGGCGGGCGCGGCTACCAGGATGATCACCAGCCCCTGCACCACGATGGTGAGGTCACTGGGAATACGGGCGAAGAGCTGCATCGACATTCCCCCGCTGTCCAGGGCGCCGAAGAGCAGGGCGGCGAGCACCACGCCCCACGGGTTTCCGCGGCCAAGCACCGCAACCGCAATTCCGGTGAAACCGTAACCGGGCGAAAAATTGGCAACAAAGCGATTGAGCAGAGAGAGCACCACGATGCCGCCGGCGACACCGGCCATGATGCCGCCAAACCCCATCGCCAGAACCTGAATGCGCTTGCTGCTCACGCCCCCGTACTCGGCTGCGTCTGCGTTGCGCCCCACGGCCTGAAAGTCGTACCCGAGTGCCGTGTGCCCGAAGAACCACGCCACCAGTGCGGCGATCGCGACTCCCAGAAGGATGCCGGCGGTCAGCCCGGTGCCCGGGATAATCTGCGGCATCACCGCAGCGGCGACGATTCGCTCAGTCTGGTCGACGGCTCCGGGAGCCTTGAAGTAGCGCGACGTGATATGGGTGGTTGCGAAGATCGCGATGGAGTTGAGCATGATACTGGTGATGACTTCGTGAGCGCCGGTCTTGGCTTTGAGGATACCCGGCACGGCTCCCCAGAGAAACCCGGCGATTCCGGCAGCCAGCAGCGGAAGTCCTACGGCGATCGGTTGGGGCAGCCCTTCGACGGTCAGCGCGACCAGGGCGCACGCGAGCGCGCCCCAGTAGAGTTGGCCTTCGGCGCCGATGTTGAAGAGTCCGGCCCGGAATGCGATCGCCACGGCGAAACCGGTGAACAGCAGCGGCGTCGCGCGCAGCAGCGTCTGCGAGATTCCGTGGAGGCTCCCAAACGCGCCGCGAAACATGCTCTGATAGGCGAGTGCGACGTTGTATCCCAGCGTGACCATCAGCAGTGCGCTGATCACCAGCGCGAGGACGATGGCAAATGCGGAAAGGCCAAGCTCCGTCAGCGCCGAGCGCACCGCTTCCGACGAACTCGATGGCCTGGATCGCGCTCCGGCCGGCAATGTGGTCTCGTCGGTCTTCCGCGTCATCCCGCCTCCGCCTGGTGCCCCGCCATCAGCAGGCCGAGCTCGCTCTCACCGGCGTCGGAACTCCGCTCGGCAACTATTCTGCCCTCGTACATCACGAGGATACGGTCGCTGAGGGCCCGCACCTCGTCCAGTTCCGCCGAGATCAGGAGGATCGCCTTTCCGGCCGCCCGCATCGCCAGCAGCTGGTTGTGGATGTATTCGATTGCCCCGACATCAACGCCGCGAGTCGGCTGACACGCGATCACGACCTCCGGTTTGCGGCTCAGCTCGCGGGCAACGACCAGCTTCTGCTGATTGCCGCCGGAGAGGGAGCGAACGGGTGCTTCGATGCTGCCGCAGCGAACTCCGTACTGTGCTACCACGCGCTCGGCGTGTTCGTTGATCTGTTTTCGTGAGAAGGCACCGTTCCGGCTGAAGGGGCTTCGCCACTGGGAACCGAGGATGAGGTTCCACGCGACCGAGAAGTCGGGCACGACCCCGCGGCGCAGCCGATCGGAGGGGATATGTGCCATTCCCACCATCCGTCGGGCATCGGGTCCCGACCCAAGCTCCTTCCCCCGAACCGTCATGGTTCCCGACGAGACCTTACGAAGGCCCACGATGGCTTCTTCCAGCTCGAGCTGACCGTTTCCTTCCACGCCGGCGATGCCGAGGATCTCCCCCGCGCGCACCGTGAACGAAATGGATTCGACCGCGGTCCCGAACCGGGAGGCCACCGAGAGATCGCGCACCGCCAGAAGGGGCTCGCCGATATCGCTCGGCGGGCGCTCGACTCGCAGCAGAACGTCCCGGCCGACCATGCGTCGCGCAAGCTCGGCCGGTGTGGTCTCCGCGGTGTTCAGGGTATCCACCACCGCACCGTCGCGAAGGACGGTGACTCGGTCGGAGATCGCCATGGTTTCCCGCAGTTTGTGCGTGATGAATATGACGGTCTTTCCGTCGCTCTTGAGACGACGGATGATCTCGAAGAGATCGTCGGTCTCCTGGGGCGTAAGCACCGCCGTGGGCTCGTCCAGGATGAGGATATCCGCCTTGCGGTAGAGCGCTTTGAGGATCTCCACGCGCTGCTGTTGACCCACGGAGATGTTTTCGACGCGGGCGCGCGCGGCGACGCGCAGGCGGTACCGTTCCGCCAGTTTGGTGATGTCTTCGACCGCGGCGTTCATGTCGAGAAAACCGTTCCGCGAGACTTCGCTGCCGGCGATGACGTTTTCCGTGACCGTCAGTCTCGGCACGAGCATGAAGTGCTGGTGCACCATGCCGATGCCGAGGCTGATGGCGTCGTCGGGACGACGAATCAAAGCGGGCTTTTCATTGACCCGGATCGATCCGCTGTCGGCCTGGTAGAGCCCGAAGAGGATCTTCATGAGGGTAGTCTTACCGGCTCCGTTTTCCCCGAGCAGACAGTGTACTTCGCCACGGGTGACCGTCAGATGTACGGCCTTGTTTGCGACCAGGGTTCCGAATCGTTTGGTGATGTCGTGAAGTTCAACCGCGTGCATAGGCGAGTCTCCCCGGGCCGCGATGGGCCCGGGGATGGTCCGTCAGAACGCCTGCGCTGCCGCGATCGAATCGGGAATCTGGATTTCTCCCGAGATGATCCGGGCACGGATATCGTTCAACCGCGTGATCGTCGCCGGAGCGAGAAGGCCGTCGTTGAAGCCGAGGGCGCCGTCGGCAAGCCCGAGGCGGTTGAGGCCGGCCGCGAACTCATTGTTGACGACGCGCTGAATCGCGATGAAGACCGTCTCATCGACGAGCTTCAGTCCGTTGGTCAGGACATGGCCGGGTGCAACCGCGGTCTGGTCCGAGTCGGCTCCCATTCCGTACACGCCACGCTCCATGGCGGCGTCAAGAACACCGAGGCCCGAACGGCCCGCAGCCTGCCATACCACGTCGGAGCCGCCCTCAATCATCGAGATTGCGATCTCTTTTCCCCGCGCGGGGTCACCGAAGCTTCCGACGTAGGCGAAGGTTGCCTCAACCGAGCGGTCGATGTAGCGCGCGCCGGCAATGAAGCCCGCGACGTTGGCGTCGATGAGTGGGCTCTGGACGCCACCCACAACCGACACTCTCCGGTTCCGGTTGGTCAGCGGCATGTTGGCGTCAAGCGTGGTGAGCGCCGCTGCCGCACCCATCATGAAACCGCGTTCCTTTTCGGCGTACACAAAGGACGCGACGTTCGGCGCATCCACGACGGTGTCGATGATCGCGAAGCGCTGATTCGGGAACGCGGCCGATACCGCTCGCAGCGCATCACCTTGCTCGAACCCGATCGAGATGATCAGTCCGTACGCGCCGGTAGACGCAAACTGGTTCAGGAAGTTCTCGAACTCGGCGACCGCCATCGGTTCGGCATAGTCATACGTGATCCCCAGCTCGCTCGCGCCGCGCTGGAGCCCTCGATACGCGGCATCGTTGAAGGATTGGTCCCCCAGACCGCCACGACCAAATACCACGGCGATGCGCACGCCCTCGGGTTGCCGCTGCTGCGCCGCACCTCCGGCAAATGCCACCACCGGCGCGATCAGGGTGAGTACCACCACAATCGCGACCACCACCAACCGGGAAGCCCGGCCACTCGTTCGTCTGTTCATTCTTTTCCTCCTTAACTGCATTCATCCGTCCTGAGACGGCGAAAGTCGCTTGTTCTTTGGCGTACATGACACGCAAATTCTGTACCAATACGGCCGGCCGCGAACGTCGCCTGGGAAAGTCCTTCCAGGAGCACACTATAGCTCCTCTTCATGAGCTCCGTTCCGTCGGTATATTGTGTCTGCCAACCCATCCCCCGTTTGTCCCAGCATGAATCCTTCCAAAGCGTTGCCATTCTGCCCCCGACGCTTCGCACCGGTAGGTTCCACCGTGCGCCCTCAGTCCCTCATCACGCCAGAACCAGACGGGCGACCTCCGTCAGCAATGGTCTCAGCCGGGGGATTGCCGCGTTGGCTACCTCGAGGACTTCTTCTCCCGAGAGCTTGGTTCCGGCGAGACCCGCGGCCCGGTTGGTCACCAGTGAAAGGCCGAGCACCTCGGCTCCGCCTTCACGGGCGGCAATTGCTTCCAGTACGGTGGACATCCCCACCAGGTCGACGCCCAGGGTCTTCATCATGCGAATCTCGGCGGGAGTTTCGAAGGCGGGCCCAAACCACCCGCCGTAAACACCCTCACCAATGGTTGCGTCAAAGGCACGGAGGGCCGCCCGCAGGCGAGGCGAGTAGACGTCCGTCAGGTCGACAAACCGTGCCCCGATCAACGGGGTCTGCGCGGTGAAATTGATGTGGTCGCTGATGAGGGCCGGAGCGCCAACGGGGAGGTCGGCGGTAAGGCTGCCGCACGCGTTGGTCAGGACGATGGTGTTTGCCCCTGCCGCAATCGCCGTGCGGACGCCGTGGACGGCGGCAAGCGGTCCGTGCCCCTCGTAGAGGTGGGTGCGTCCCGCAAAGATCACCGCACAGCGCTCGCCTCGACGGATCGCGCGGATCTCGCCGGCGTGCCCGGCCGCGGTGGGAGCGAGAAACCCGGGAATCTCGGTAACGGGAAACCGAAGGTAGGGCTCACCGACGCCGTCGGCGGCTTCCTTCCATCCGGATCCCATTACGAAGGCGGCATCGATCCGGGGGGCATCGATCCGCTTCAGCAGTGCTTCGGCCGCCTCCTGCGCAATACTCTCGGCGTATTCGGCTCGGTCACTCGGCGTCCGGTCGGTCCACATGGCGGCACACTCCCTTTCGGTTGCTCTGCTCACTGTAGGGCCGCCGGGAGCGGACGTCAATAGGGTATCCGCAAGAAGTGGTGCGAAAAATGTGCTATTCGGCAGCGGGGAAGGATGAAAAATTCATGTCATTCCTGAAAATTAAATTGCGCCGAGCCGAGACCCGTGTTAGAATCCCTTCGATCGCTTCCGCGGGGTTCCCCGCAGGAGGCGAATCTCGAGAAGGAGGAGACAATGATTCGCAAGATTCTGATTCTGGCGACCATCCTGTCGCTGGTATTCGCGACCGTGGTTTTCGCTGGTGGCGCCCCCGAGCGCACCGCCCCGGCCCCTACGGTGTTTGACGCAAGCGATTGGGACGCTGTTATGGCGGCAGCCAAGGCTGAAGGCACGGTAACCGTCTATGCGGTGACCAGCCGGATTCACGCGGCGGTCGAAAAGTTCACCGAGGAGACGGGTATTCAGGTGGAAGCCACCCGGCTTTCCGAGGTCGAGCTGATCGAGCGGGTATACCGGGAAGCGCAAGCGGGCGTCAATAACGTCGATCTGGTGCTGATTGAAGACTTGCCTGCGATGAAGGAGCTGTTGATCAACCCCGGCGTTCTCGTGAACTTCGTCCCACCGAACGCCCTGGAAAACATTCCTGCCCAGTATCACGAGCCACTCGTCTTCGCGTTCGTGAATCGGATTATCGGGTTCAACACCGAAAAGAACGCCAGAGACCCCTTCACCAGCATCTGGGATCTCACCCTTCCCGAGTATAGCGGCCGCGTCATGGTCCGTGATCTTGCGATCACCGGCGAACACCAGAACGCGTTCACCGAGCTGATTCGCCGCTCGGACGAGCTGGAGGCAGATTATCAGCGCCGCTTTGGTCGCGCACTGCAGAAGGTCGAACCGAACGCCGGACTGGAGTTACTGCGCCGACTGATTCTGAACGACATCATCATCATGACCAGCGATACCCGCATTGCCGAGGCCGTTGGTGCTCGGGGACAGGCCGATCCTCCCTACGGCTTCTTCCATGTCTACTCGAAGTTCCGCGACATCGAGCGGCTGAACCTCGCGCTCGATTTCTCGCAGAATGTGCAGCCGCTGCTCGGATACTACTATGGGATCTACATCCAGCTCGCGAGTCAGGCGCGAAACCCCAACGCCGCCATGGCGCTGGCCAATTTCCTGTTGACCCAGGATGGCTTTCGTCCCTGGAGCAACGATGTGGGCATCTACTCCATGAGCCGCGAGATTCCCCATCACCCCGATGACCGTCCCTGGGAGTGGTGGCGGGAGCGGCTCTGGACCTACGATCCCGAGTTTGCCGCCGAAAACCGTGGAGTCGTTTTGGATACCTGGCTGCGCTACGTGCAGCAGTAGGAATCTCTCTCACACCAAGTCAGAAGGCCGTCCGCCCGTCGGGGCGAGACGGCAATTCTTCAGGACAGGAAACTCATGAACCCAAGAGCGATGCTGGGCACGGTGCGCAGAAACGCGACGCCGCAGGTCATCATGTCGATCGTTCTGATTGCCATGCTTTGCTACCTCGTGCTCGTGCCGATCATAGTGATGATCCAGCAGACATTCACCGTCCACGCCATGGAGCGGTTTCAGATCCCCGGTTCCCGTCCGGGCGATTTCACCACGCGCCACTGGGAGCGCATGTTCACCGGCGTCGATGCCATGTCGTTTCTCTATCGACCCCTGATGAACACGCTGATCGTCTCAGTGAGTCTTTCGCTGCTTGCCCTCCTGATTGGAGGAACTCTGGCATGGCTGGTTGTTCGGACCGACATGCCGATGAAGAAGTTTATCTCTAACCTCGCCATCGTCCCCTACATCATGCCGTCGTGGGCCTTGGCACTGGCCTGGATCACCCTCTTCAAGAACCGGCGGGTTGGTGGGAGTCTCGGGCTGTTTGAGGCACTCACCGGCGTCGCGCCGCCGAACTGGGTCTCGTTCGGGATGTTCCCCATCATCGTTACCCTGGCCCTGCACTACTTCCCGTTCGGCTTTATGCTGATTGGTGGAGCCCTGCGGAACATCGACTCACAGCTTGAAGAGTCGGCCGAGTTGCTGGGTGCGTCACGCTGGCAGGTGCTCAAGCGGGTGGTGATTCCCCTGGTTCTGCCGGTGGTCTTTTCCACCTTTCTGCTCACCTTTTCGCGGGGACTCGGTACGTTCGGCACCCCCGCCTTCCTCGGTGGACCGGTGCGATTTACCGTTCTCTCCACCCTGCTACACGCGAACCTGGTGGGACAGCGGCCCGGCATGGGCTACATCGTTGCCCTGGTCATGATCATGTTCGGGGTTCTCGTGTTGTATATGGACCACAAGATCATTGGAGTGCGGCGCAGTTTTGTTACCATTTCGGGGAAGAGCGGAATGAGCGGACTGGTCAAGCTGCGAGCCCTCGGCCGCCCGGTATCGGTTCTGGTCACCGTTTTTCTGCTCTGCGTGACCGTGATCCCGCTCACCGTGCTTGCGATCGAGACGGTGATGCTGATCCCCGGCACGTATCGGCTCTCCAACTTCAGCCTGCACTACTGGATCGGTCCGGTAAGTCACACAATCGGCCTCGCCACCGGTGAACCGGGAATCCTGCGGAACCCGGCCGTGATGAACGCACTGATGAACAGCGTTCGACTTGGTCTGGTGGTTGCGGTCATCTGCGGGACCCTGGGTATGCTCGTGGGTTACACCGTTGTACGGCTGCGCGGGACCCGGTTCTCGCGATTTCTGGACCAGCTGTCGTTCATGCCCTATCTGATGCCAAGCATCGCGTTTGGCGCGATCTTTCTCGCGCTCTTCGCGGTAAGACGTGGACCCATACCCAGTCTGTACGGATCGTTCACCCTGTTGGTGATCGCCTGTGTAGTAAAATACCTGCCCTTTTCGTCGCGGGCGGGAATTGGAGCGATGATCCAGGTTGGGCCCGAGCTGGAAGAGGCCGCCATCATGTTTGGTGCGCGCTGGACCAAACGCATGGGGCGAATCATCTTCCCGCTGCAGAAGTCGGCGTTTTTCTCTGGACTGCTGCTCCCCTTCATCTCCGCGATGCGTGAGCTGAGTCTGGTGGTTCTGCTGGTCACCCCCCGCACCCAGACCGCTACCGCAATTACCATGCGGTTTACCGATCGTGGCTGGTATCCCTATACCAACGCGATCATGCTTCTCATCGTGGTCACCATTCTGGTTACCACGTTCATCAGCAGAAAGTTGATGAAAACCGACCTCGCAAAAGGACTAGGAGGCTGATTCCTCATGGCAAGCATCGTACTCAAGAACGTGGCCAAGCGATTCGGCTCGGTCACCGCAGTTGATAACCTGGACCTGGAGATCGAAGATGGCTCGTTCACCACGCTGCTCGGTCCCTCGGGATGTGGAAAGACCACCACCCTGCGCATGATCGCCGGGCTCGAAACCCCGAGTAATCAGGGTGAGATCTGGATCGGCGACCGCTGCGTCTATTCGGCGGATCGCGGAGACTACCTCCCCCCGTCGCAGCGAAAGCTGGGACTGGTCTTCCAGAGCTACGCGCTGTGGCCGCACCTGACGGTTTTCGACAACATTGCGTTTGGTCTTCAGATCGCCAAGTTCTCCCGCAAGGAGATCGAGAAGAAGGTCGACCAGATTGCCGCGGTGCTCTTCATCGGTGAGTTGCTCAAGCGCTTTCCGAACGAGCTCTCCGGTGGGCAGCAACAGCGCGTGGCTATTGCCCGCGTTCTGGTAATGGAGCCCGCGGTACTCCTGCTCGACGAGCCCCTGTCCAACCTTGACGCCAAGCTCCGAATGGACATGCGAGCGGAACTCAAGCGGCTTCACGCGGAGACCAAGTCGACCATCGTCTACGTGACCCACGACCAGCTGGAAGCGTTGACCATGTCCACCCGCATTGCGGTCATGAACCTGGGAAGGCTGCAGCAGTATGAAGACCCGATGTCGGTCTATCACCATCCCGCCAACACGTTCACCGCTGATTTTATCGGAAATCCAAAGATCAACCTCATGCCGGCGACGATCCGTCCGGCGTCCGGCGGAGTCACCGCAGAGATCGGTGAGATGAAAGTCACCCTTGCCGGTGCCGAGATGCCGAATGGAGCTACCTCAGGCGTATCCGTCACCGCCGGTGTGCGCGCCGAAGACTTCACCGTCTCCGCCACGGAGCAACCAGGAACGATTCGTGGGTCCGTCTACTCGGTTCTTCCCGCGGGATCCCAGTGGTATCTGAAGGTGAAGCTCGCTAACGGCACCATGGTCACGGTGACGGTGTACGTCGACCTGGGGCTTGACACCGACGATCCGATCTGGATCGGAGCCGTCCCCGAGCGGGTCAAGTGTTTCGATGAATCCGGCACACTGATATGCAGACGGTAGCCGAGCGCGTAGCGATAAACCGAATCGAACAGGATTGGGAACTGTTCATTCTGATCGGGCATACCGGAAGCGGCCGTACAGAGGCTGTCAGGGCGCTGGAGGATATGGGTATTCCGGGGGTGGACAATCTTCCACCCCAGCTTCTTGTTTCGTTTGCCGAGATTCGCCGCAACGCATGCAGAAACGGTTCGGAACAGAGCTGCGCGGTTGCCCTCGATTGCAGCGCGGGGGTGTGCGGGCAAGACGCGGTTTCCGCATGCGCGGAGATCGCAGAGGCAGGTATACCGTTTCGCGTCATTGCGCTCGAGGCGACCGACTCGGTCGCCGTGGGGCGCATCGCGGAGCGTCGTGGCGAACCGGGCTCCGAGCGCATAGCGAAACAGCTCGCACGAGAGCGAACGGCACTTGAACCGCTGTTCGCGCAGGCCTGCGAGGTGCTCGACACGTCGCATCTGTCGATTCCGGATCTTCGTGAACGAATGGGCCTCATCATTAAGGGAGTATCGATTCACCGGCATATCGCAATCGATATCCACTCCTTTGGCTTCAAATATGGGCCCTTCGTCCCGGCGGACATTGTCTTTGACGTGCGGTTCATCGCCAACCCGTACTACGTCGCGGAGCTGCGCGAACTGACGGGAATGGACGAACCGTGTGCGCGGTACGTGATGGAGCAGCCGAACAGCGAGTTCTTCGTTGAGCACCTCACCGACTTGCTTACGACGCTGGGGCCGTCGTACTCTCGTGTCGGCAAAGCCCGGCTGCGAGTCGGAATCGGGTGCACCGGCGGCCAGCATCGGTCGGTGGCGGTGACCGAGCGCCTCGTCCGGGAGATTCACGCGCGTGGGATGCACGCCACCGCCCATCACCGGGAAATCGGGAGTCTGAGTGGAGAGCGTACTTGAACTGATCGCCCATCACCAACACGTTCTCACCCGCGGTCAGCGGCTGGTGGCGGAAGTGATTCACGTCCGGCCGAATGAAGCTGCGATGTTCACCATCCAGGACTTCGCTCGTGAAGCGGGGGTAAGCGACGCGACCGTTCTGCGTTTCGCCCGGACGCTGGGATTTCCCGGGTACCCCGAACTCAAGGAGGCGCTTCAGCGCCGTTTGATCGAAAATGTTACATCCTGGCGCCGGGTAGAGCGGACACTGTCGGAGTTCGATGGGGATACATCGGTTGTGGGAGAGTTTGTTGGGCGTCAGGTCGACTATCTGCAGGCGATGGTGTCTACTCTCCCAGACGAGCAGTTGCGTGCCGTCGCGCACACGATCGCTCACAGTCGGGTAGTCTGGCTCCATGGTGAAGGTTCGGCTGCGACCCCCTGCCATGCGATCCGCTTCTGGTTGGGGAGATTTGGACGGTCCTCGCGCCTGATCTCCGGATCCGGACGCGCCTTGCTTGACGAGGCCGTCCGCGCGGATTCGCGCGATTCGGTGCTGTTTTTTGCGTTTGGCCGTGAGACACGGGACGCGGTTGTCCTGATGGACTGGATGACCGAACGGGGAGCAAGCACCATCCTGGTTACCGACTCTCCATTCGACCGCCTGGGACCAGCAGCTCGCCACGTTCTCACCATCGAGCGAGGTCCCATGGGGGCCTTCCACTCGATGGCGGTACCGGTAGCCCTTGCTGACGCGCTGACACTCGCCGTCGCAAAGGAACTCGGACCGTCTGCGGTAGAGGCCATCCGAATACTGGACGACGCGAGAACCCGCTACGACTTATAGAAGCAAAATACCCCCTTAGATGGAATAAGCCAAATTACTCATATATTACTTGCATGTTTGTTGTGCACACCGTAGAATTACCGTGAGGGCGTTTCCGATTACCGAATAATCAGATCGTGGGCAGGAGAGAACAATGTTACAGAACTTGAAACTCGGAGCAAAAATTGGAATGGGATTCGGGTTAGTGTTGCTCATCGCTGCGGGGATCGGGATTTTTGCGACAGTGAGCATGCAGCAGATTCGCGGTGACAGCGAGGCCCTTGCAGAGGGGTACGTGCCGGAGTAGGTGCTGGCCGGAGAGATTGCAGACCGAATGCATCGGGCGGGGTACTACGCGGTTGCGTACAGCATCAACTACGATCCCGTATGGCTGCAGAACGCGCGAACGCAAGTAAGCGAGCTGAGTGAGGTTCTGCGGACCGGGCGTGCGTCCGCAGGCGGAGCATTCATCAGCAGGATATTTTGCCGCTCCTTGACGATCTGGACTCAACCTTCGCCCGGTATCGGACTGCCATCGATCAAACGGAAGCCGCGATTACCCGGATTCGCTCCGCACGGGAGGCGATACGGCGGGCGGGAGCACAGTTTGAAGAACAGATCTCGGCCTACGTGGAATCACAAACCGCCGACATGCTTCGGCAGATTGCTGCGGGAGATTCCCGGAATGAACTGACCATCCGCCAGAATCGCATATCGGCTGGGAACGACATTCTGGACGAGGGAAATCGCATCCTTCGTGATACGTGGTATGGGGAAGCGACGTTCGACGTCGCAGCGGTGCGCAGCGCAAACCTGGCTGCAGGAGACCTGGTCGGTATGGTTGAGAGACTCCTCGCCGTAACCCGCCAGGAGGTGAACCTCCAGCAGTTGAGGGGGGTGCTCCAGGGCGTGGGGGCGTACCAGGCCGCAGTTCGCGAAATGATGGCCGCTGCCGAAGAGGGAGAGCGGGTTCGCGCGGCTCGGGTAGCGGCGTACAACGAGATCCTTGCCCTGGCACAGGAGTTTGTTGACGACGCCGCGGACCACGCGTATGGGGTTGCCAACGCCGCGGTTGACCGGGTGACCGCCGCAATAACCGTCTTGATTGTGGGGTTGTTGATTGCACTGGTGATCGGGGTGATCATCACGATCGCAATAACTCGCGTGATTACCGTGCCGGTTGCCCGCGGGGTGGCTTTTGCTCAGCGGCTCGCCGAAGGTGATATGACCACAACACTGGACGTGAACCAGCGCGATGAGATCGGCATTCTCGCGGACGCTCTGCGCAACATGACCGCGCGACTCACTGAGGTGGTTCAGAACGTGCAGACGGCGTCGCAGAATGTGTCGTCCGGCAGCCAGGAGATCAGCTCCACGGCGCAGCAGCTCTCACAGGGCGCCACCGAGCAGGCCGCCTCAGCGGAGGAGGTTTCCTCTTCGATGGAAGAGATGGGATCCAATATCCGCCAGAACGCAGATAACGCCCTTCAGACCGATTCCATCGCACAGAAAGCGGCAACCCGTGCCCAGCAGGGAGGTGAGGCCGTGGAAGCTACGGTCAAGGCGATGCGGGAGATCGCTGCAAAGATCACCATCATCGAGGAGATCGCCCGCAACACCAACCTCCTGGCGCTGAACGCCGCCATTGAGGCTGCCAGAGCCGGTGAACATGGAAAGGGCTTTGCGGTAGTCGCATCCGAGGTGCGTAAGCTTGCTGAACGCAGTCAGATGGCGGCAGGAGAGATCAGTGAGCTGTCGCGTGAGAGCGTCGCGGTAGCCGAACAGGCCGGCACAATGATCGCCGAAATCATTCCGGATATCCGACGCACAGCGGAGCTTGTCCAGGAGATCAGCGCTGCAAGCGGCGAACAGAACGCGGGCGCAGACCAGATCAACAAGGCGCTGACCCAACTCGATCAGGTTATCCAGCAGAACGCGTCCGCGTCCGAAGAGATGGCGTCAATGGCCGAAGAGCTTAACAGTCAGGCCGACCAGCTTGCGTCCGCAGTGTCCTTTTTCAAGCTGTCCTCTTCCCGGCAAGCGTTACCCGCTTCCGTAGTGCATCGGGCCGCGATTGGACACGGGAAAACGGCATTCGCTGCCCGAAAGCGACCCGCTCATGCTGCGCCTTCGGGTGGTGGTGGCAACCGGGAGACCGGGATCACGATGGCGGTTCAGGTGCCTTCATCAGATGGAGGAGACGCTGAGTTCGAGGAGTTCTGACGTCGACTGCCGGATCCGGAGCGACTCACTGATTTGACCATTCTGCTGGTTCGGCCGATACTCGATGTGTCTGATAAAGAAAAAGGATACGGTGATTATGAAAAACGTGAGCATCAAGGTAAAGGTTTCTCTCG
>REDM01000162.1 GCA_007693485.1 Spirochaetaceae bacterium | reverse complement strand
AGCACGTACCCGATACCGATTGCGGTGCCGGGAATCGCGTAGCTCAACATGGAGAGGATGCCCAGGGCGTTCCGTCCCGGGAAGACCTTTCGCATCATCAGGAACGCAATGACCGTGCCCATGATGGCGGTTATTGGCGTGGCAATGAGGGCGAGAAGGATGGTTCGATAGAGCGTTACGAAGCCCACGTCCCAGCTGTAACTGAAGTGGTCCAGAGTGAGCGACCAGTTCACACCCCAGAGTCGAACGAAACTCCCCACAATGATGGTACCGTAGAAGAGCACCACCACACCCGTCATGAAAACGCAAAACGAAGTGAGGAGTGCGCGCATCGCGGGGCCGGTGTTGGGGCGGCCACGGCGCGAAGACTTGCCGGTGATGGTCGCGTAGGATCCGCGCCGCAGGACCGCTTTCTGCATGAAGTAGACCAGCACCGTGGGCACCAGCAGAAGCACCGCCAGGGCTGCGCCACGCGGCAGATTTCCCATGCCGGTGAACTCCATGTAGGCCTGCACCGAGAGCACGTCAAAACTGCCCCCGATCATGATGGGGTTGCCGAAGTCGGTCATGGAGGTCACAAAGACGACCATCCAGCTCGCGAGCAATCCCGGCTTGGAGAGTGGTAGCGTGATCGTGCGAAAGACGGTGAAGCGTGAGGCCCCAAGGTTCATCGCCCCGGTCTCAAGATCGGGATCAATTCCCTGGAGAATCCCGCTCAGGGTCAGGTAGGCGATCGGGAAGAGGTTGACGGTCTGAACCAGAATGAGTCCCGGTAGACCGAAGATGCCGCCGGTATCGAGCCCCAGCAGTCGCGCGGTGATCAGCCCGTTGCGGCCAAAGAGCAAAATGACCGAGAGGGCGAACATGAAGGGTGGCGAGATGATGGGCAGAATCGCAATCGCCTGGAAAAACCTGCGCCCCTTGATCCCCCCACGGTAAATCGCGAAGGCAAAGAGAAACCCGATTGCGGTCGAGATCGTTGCCACAACCGCTCCCAGCCAGACGCTGTTGGTAATCGCGCGAAGGTAGCGGGGGCGATTAAAGAGCTCACGGTAGACGTCCACTGAGATTGAGCCATCCGAACTCATGCTCAGTCGAACCACCGCAAATATTGGATAGATGATGAAAAGAGCGAGCAGCGCGAACATCGCAATGATGATGGCAACCACCATCGGTTCTCGCAGAATTGCCCGGTTTTGCGCCATGGACGGCATCGGTGTTACCTCTGTTTCCGTTCGTAATGTGCAGATAGTACCAGAAAACGAAAGCCAGTGCCGGGCCGGACAATATGACCCGGCACTGAGAAATCTATACGGCGTGGATCGCTATTGAGCGTCTCGCCCGATGATATCGTTCCACTTGTCGACGAGCCGGGTTCGGTTGGCAGCCGCCCACTCGTCGTCCTGATCGATCACGTTCACCTGAGAGATAGGGATCGCACCATCGGCCAGCGGCACATCCACGAAGGGGACCACAAACTGCGAGGCGTAGAGCCGTGCAGCGGTCTCACCGAGACCCCAGTCGTACAGGCGCTTTGCCGCTTCGAGCTGGTCGGCGGGACCGTTGGCGATCAGCGAGATGGCGGCAACCTCAAACCCGGTTCCTTCGCTGGGGAAGGTAAGGGTAAGCGGAAAGCCTTCAGAAATCAGGCGCACGATGTCGTGCGAGTACCCAACGGCAACCCCAACCTCACCGAGAGCGGCGTTGCGCCCGGGGGCTGAGCCGGAGCGGGTGTACTGGGTCATGTTGGCGTCCAGGCGCCGCATGTACTCAAACCCAGCGTCCTCTCCGAGGATCTGCACCATGGTGGCTACCACGTTGAACGCGGTTCCCGACGATCCCGGATGCGCCATCTGAACCTGGTTGCGGAACCGTTGGTGAGCGAGGTCTTCCCAGCTGCGCGGAGGCTGCGCACCAATGCGCTGCATCACGTTATTGTTGCTGGCAAAGCCGAGCATACCGGCGTAGATTCCCGACCAGTAGCGATCCGGATCGCGGAAGACTTCGGGCATCTGGGCCGCGGGGCTGTCGTAGGGCATGGTGAGCCCGCGGTTCTTCGCGTCGATGTGGCCAAGGCCAACGCCGCCAAACCAGATACTCGCCTGCGGGTTTGCACGCTCGGCTTCGATACGGGCCACCGCTTCACCGGTTGAGAGGCGTACCCAGTCGACCTGGATGCCGGTCTCGGCGGTGAAGGCGTTGAACACCTCGCGCGCCAGCTGCTCATCGAGCGTGGTGTAGGCGGTGATGCGACTGGCGGTGCGGGTACCGGCCTGCTGAGTACCGGCGGCACTGACCATTGCGGTGATCGCAAGCGCGGCGACCAGCACGAGTAGGATTCGTTTCATGAATTCCCTCCTGTTGAGATTCGTAGCTTGATTGTCCGTCCGAACTATGGGATACGCAAGTTACAAAACCGTGACAGTTCGGTTAGATTTTGATGAGGCCTCGCGGGGGTGAAGAGACCGCTATTGCCCAGCGCTGGGGCGGTCGGCGAGCAGGTAGCCCTGCCCCCACCGGTTGAGCAGGTACCGGGGGTGCTGTGGGTCGGGCTCGATCTTCTTGCGCAGGCGGCGGATGTTCACCTTCACCATCTCGTCGCCGTTGGTCCACTCCGCCGTTCCCCACACCTCGCGCAGCAGGGTCTCCACCTCCACCGGCTGCCCCGGATTGCGGGCGAGCAGGGCGACGATGCCGAACTCCGTTGGCGTAAGGTGCACCTCTTGACCGCCCACCCGAACCTCCCTGCGGCGCAGGTCAACGGTGATATCCCCAGCGGTGACGAGCTCCTCTGCGGCATTCGCTCGCGTCCGGCGGATGATCTTTCCCACCCGCAGCAGCAGTTCCTTGTGGTTGAACGGCTTGGTGACGTAATCTTCGGCGCCTACCTCAAGGCCTTCTACCACCTCGTCGTCGCGGTCGTGGGAACTGAGCACCAGGACCGGAACTCCGGCTTCGGTCAATCGTGGGCAGACCTCGAGGCCGCTGAGGCCCGGGAGCCCGATGTCAAGTATGACCAGATCGGGGTGCCACTCGGCGCTGATGGCGAGCGCATCATCACCACGCCCGGTCGCCCGCGTCTCGTACCCGGCGGACTCCAGCGCAAAGCACAGCACGTCCACGATGTCCGCCTCATCGTCCACCACCAGCACTCTTCCGTTCATGCGCCCTCCTCCACCGGAAGTGCGAATGAGACCATGGTCCCCACACCCGGCGACGTGGAGGCGTAGACCCGGCCGCCGTGACGTTCAATCACGCTGCGCACGATGGCGAGGCCCAATCCGGCGCCGTCCTGACCCGCGCCCGAGTGCGGCTGCTCCTGGTAGAACTCCGTGAAGATGGTCTCGCGAGAGGTTCCGACGAGACCTTCGCCGTTATCGGTCACGGTGACCACGATCCAGTGATCATCCTGCGTCACCGAAACCATGATCATGCCTCCGGCACCGGTGTGTTTGGAGGCGTTGTGCAGCAGATTCACCAGAACCTGCCGGATCCACGCCTCATCGGCGAGCGGCTTGGCCACCATCGACGGAAAGG
>REDM01000182.1 GCA_007693485.1 Spirochaetaceae bacterium | reverse complement strand
GCAGATCCCAGCCAGGGTTGGCGCGAATCATTCGCTGTTGCAGCTGATCGCGCGATTCGCTCGTCCCGCACGACAGGCAGACAACCGACGCGAGCGAGCCGTGAAGCTCCACCACCGCGCGACTGCCTGCCACATGGTGGAGTCCGTCGACGTTCTGCGTGATCACGCCGTGTACCAGTCCGGCGTGCTCCATCGCTGCCACCGCGCGGTGTCCCGCGTTGGGCTGGGCGGCGCGCACAAACGGCCAGCCAACCGCGCTGCGTGCCCAGTAGCGTCGACGTGCCTCCGCACTTGAGACGTACTCTCGATACTGGATGGGGCTGCTTTCGCGCTGCCGCCCGGTGGGGCCGCGGTAGTCGGGGATACCCGACTCCGTGCTGAGTCCCGCGCCGGAGAGCACCAGCAGGTCACCTTCGCGCACCAGTTCCACAACGCGGTCAAGGTCTGTGATCACAGCATAAGGGTACGCAACGCGACCGCCGGGAGTCAACGACCGTGGCTCCAGTGGGCCCCGCGTTGTTTCGGTAGCCGCGCTGTTCCGGCTCCGGTGCTACGCGTTCACCACGTGGATCGGTGCGCCTGCCTGGAATGCGGCGATGTTCTCCGCCGTGGTCGCCATCAGTCGGCGGCGCGCCTCCACCGCCGCCCACGCGATGTGCGGCGTGATCAGGGCGTTGGACACCTTCGAAAGCGGGTTATCGGCAGTGATCGGCTCCACGGAGACCACGTCAAGCGCGGCCGCCGCCGGACACCCGGCCACCAGGGCCGCCGCAAGGTCGGCCTCGTTGACCAGCCCGCCACGCGCGGTATTGACCAGAAGAGCGGTTGGCTTCATCCGCTGCAGCAGCCGGGTGTTGACCATGCCGGTGTTCTCAGGCGTCTGGTTGCAGTGCAGGCTTACCACATCACTTTGCGCGAAGAGCTCGTCGATCTCGCAGAACTCGAAGGGATAGGCCGGCGGGTTGCCGTGGTAGGTATCGTGCGCGAGCACGCGCATCTTGAAGGCCGCGGCCAGTTCGCCCACCCTGCGGCCGATGCGGCCAAATCCCACGATCCCCATGGTTTTGCCGGCCAGCTCGGAGAGCGGCGTCCGCCAGAAGGAGAAATCGCCGGTCTTGCCCCACTCGCCCGCACGCACCAGGTCGGCGTGGGTCTGAGGAGCTCGGCAGAAGTTGAGCGTCAACGCAAAGACGTACTCCGCCACCGCGTCGGTTCCGTAGACCGGCACGTTGGAAACGGGGATCCCCCGCTCGCGGGCGTACGCCACATCCACGACGTTGTACCCGGTTGCCAGCACCGCGATGAACCGCAGCTCGGGTAGTTGCTCGATGGTTGCCCGCGACAGCGGGGTCTTGTTGGTGAGCACGATCTGCGCCCCGGCAGCCCGCTCCACGATCTGTTCCTGCGGAGTGCGGTCGTACACGGTAAGCGTGCCGAGCCGCTCGACGGCGGTCCACGGGTTGTCGCCCGGGTTGAGGGTGTATCCGTCCAGTACCACGATGTTCATAAAAACTCCTCGATCAGCGGGATTCGCCGGGGCCGCGCCGGGAAGCGAGCCGTGCCTTGAGTTGGCTCATCGCCCGCTTGTACGCCGGCAACTGACTGGCCACCGTCAACACTATCACCAGGAAGAGAATGAGGGCAACCGGACGGGTGAAAACCGGCATGAAGCTCCCCTGGGAGACCATGAGCGCTCGCCGAAGGTTCTGGTCGGCCATTGGTCCCAGAATCACTCCAATGACGAGCGGCGCAATGGGATACCCCATTTCCGTCAGGAAGTAGGCCATGATGCCGACGGGGATCATCAGGTAGAGGTTGAACACTTTGAACCCCAGGGCGTACGAACCGATTACGCAGAGCACGGCGATGATAGGCATGAACAGCGGCGGCGGCACCCGCAGCAGCTTCACCACCTGTTTCGCCAGCAGCATGCCAAGCACCCACATCGCGAAGGAGGCCATCAGCAGGATGGCGGTGATCTGGAGGATGAAATTGGGATGATCAAACCGCAGCATGGGACCGGGATTGACGCCGTGCAGCATCAGGGCGCCAAGGAGCATGGCGGCGGGCGGACTGCCGGGAATACCCAGATTGAGCAGCGGGATCATCGCCCCACCGATGCACGCATTGTTCGCAGTTTCCGATGCGATCACGCCGTCTTCTTCACCCAGACCAAAATTCTCCGGGTGCTTGGATGAGTTCTTGGCGGCGCCGTACGACACCCAGCCGGCGATGTCTTCGCCGATTCCGGGAACCGCCCCGATACCCACACCGATCAGCGCGGAGCGAACGATGGTAGGGAGGTGACGCGCAATCGCACCAAACTCCGGGAGAATGCGCTGGAACCGTTTGGCCTCGGTCGGCACGAATCGGTCCTTGAGCACACCGATGATCTGCGGAATCCCGAAAGCGCCGATCAGCACCGGCACCACTTCGAGACCTCCCTCCAACTGAGGGAATCCAAAGGTGAACCGGGGATAGAACTGCAGTCCGTCACGACCAACCACCGCCAGAAAGAGCCCCAGCAGCCCGGCGATCCATCCCTTGTACACCAGGTCCGGACTGGTCAGGGTCCCGCTGATTACGATCCCGAAGAACGCGAGCAGAAAGAACTCAAACGAGGTGAACTGCAGCGCAAGCCGGGAGATGAGAGGCGAGATGGTCACCACGAAGAGCATGCCCACGAAGGTTCCGATGGCCGATGCCGTTGTGGTAAGGCCCAGGGCCCGTCCCCCTTCCCCCTTGCACGCGAGGGGATACCCGTCAAGCGCGGTAGCCGCGGCGGCGGCGGTTCCAGGAATGTTAATCAGAATTGACGAGTAGGAACCGCCATACACTCCACCAACGTAGATGCCCAACAGGGCGATCATGGCCGTCTCTGCCCGCATGCCGTAGGTAAGCGTCGTCAGGAGCGCTACTCCCAGCGTTGCGGTCAGGCCCGGCATTGCGCCAAAAATGATGCCCAGAAACACCGAACCAAACAGCAGCATGACCCCAACCGGGTTGAATGCCATCTCTGCAAGGTTGACGAAGAAGACGCCGAAACGTTCCAGAAATACCATGGATACTCCTAACGCAGGGAGTAGTATACGAGATGCATCAGCTCGATGATCCCGCCTTCCCGCGGCATCTGCACGCGCAGGAAATACCGAAAGAGGGGAATCAACACCAGCGGGGTAACGAGTGCAACGATAAGCGCGGCACGGGTCTTCTTGCGAAGAGCGGCGTCGCTTCGCGTGATGACGCGAGCGAACGCGATCATGGAAACAAGAAAGGCCAGCGCTACGACATCGGTTGCGTAGAGGAATGCGCGGTTCAGGGTCCGCCCCAGACCGGAGGCAAACAGCACCACGAAGAGCGCGGAGCCACCTGAGTACCAGACCATCATCTTCTTCAGGATGGGAAGGTCATCCAGGTAGAATGCGGTTACGAGAAAAAAAAGCACCAGACTGGTGGACAGAAAGAAGTCCACCCTGGGAATGAAGAGATACACGAATGTTACCAGCGCCAGCAGGATACCGACAAACCGAATGCTTGGTTCCCGGTCCATCGTGCGGATAC
>REDM01000116.1 GCA_007693485.1 Spirochaetaceae bacterium | reverse complement strand
ACCAGCAGAAATCCGCCGCCAACCCCGAAGAAGCCTGACAGGATTCCCGCCACCGCACCGGCTCCCGCCATCTTGCTGATGCACGACAGGGTCGGCGCAGGGTTTCCGGCCTCGTCACGGGTACAGCTGAACCGACCCACCGGAACCTCGTCGGCCGCACCGCCGCGCGCCATCCGGATACCAACATAGACCATGAGCACGGCAAACAGGATCAGAACCAGGTCGTCGGGAAGTACGGCTCCGAGCTTGGCTCCCAGAGGGGCAGCAAGGATTCCCCCGGCACCGAGGATGATCCCCGCGCGCCACACCACCATGCCCGAACGCGCCTGCAGAATTGCACCAAACAGGGAGGTAAGCCCCACCACCGCCAGCGAAATCGCCACGGCTGCACGCAGATCCAGGCCCAGCCCGTAGACCAGGAGCGGTACTGCCAGAATAGAGCCGCCACCACCGGTCAGTCCCAGCGAGAGACCAACCGCGGTGCCGAAGATTATCGTGAGCGCAACGTACATGGGCGCCACCCGCCGTTACGCCGCGGATCGCGCGAAGTGGTTGCTTCCGTCGCCGTTGAGCAGCACTACCCGATAGCCAATGGATCGCAGGAACGACGCAGAGAGCGACGCCCTCCGACCCGAGGCGCAGTAGACGGCGTAGGGGACATCAGTCGAAAGCTCGGACAACCGATCGCGGAGCCGGGTGTAGGGAATGTGAATGGCGTGCGGAAGGTGCCCCTCGTTGTGCTCGGTTACCGTGCGTACGTCCAGAATGCGGGTTCCGGCTGGGAGCGTCTCCGGTGCGTACTGGTCAAACTCAATGACCTCCTGGGGCTGTACCGGCAATCCCGACGACTGCGCGTCGGCCCACGTGACCCATCCGGCAAACCGGTCGAAACCGATCCGGTAAAGCTGGCGGACCGCCTCGTCCACATGGACTGGGTTGTCGACAACCAGGACGATCTCCTCTTCACCGGTGAGAAACGAACCCGCCGAGTTCACCAGCGAACCGCCGGCAAGCGGTGCGCAGACGGAACCCTGAAGGTGGGTGCGCTCAAAGGCGGCCCGGTCTGCGCGTGCGTCCAGAACCTGCACTCCGTCCCGACCCACGATAGATTTCAGCGCCGAAGGATCCAATTGCGCACACTCGGGCACGCCGCCAGTCACGGTGATACCATCGCGGTTGACGTGTTTCATGCGCTTGAAGTAGAGCGGTGGTTCCGGCTGCCCCGCGAGAATCTCCTGCACAAAGCCCTGCGCGTCGTTCTGGGCAAGCCGAAGCGCGCCGTTGTACAGCCGCTCGTAGCCCACGGTGGAGCTGGGCAGCGCCCCAAGTGCCTTGCCGCACGCGCTGCCCGCGCCGTGCCCCGGCAGCACCTGGACAAAGTCCGGCAGATTCGCGAGTCGCTGTGCAAGCGACCCCTGCAACGTGCGCGCCGAGGGCTCCATCGCACCGGCGACACCGGCCGCACTCTCCAGCAGATCGGGGCGTCCCACGTCGCCCACAAAGAGAAAGTCGCCGGTGCCGATGGCCACCGGCTGGTCGGCACCGCTTCCGCGGTCGATGATCAGGTAGCTCATGTGCTCCGGCGTGTGGCCCGGGCTGTGGATTGCCTGAATCTCGACGTTCCCAATCATGAACCGGTCGCCGTCTTTAAGGGAGTGCACGCGGTGTTCCGAGGTTGGCCAGTGATAGGACCAGTCCTCACCCCCTAGGGACGAGAGATAGATGGTTACGTTGGGGTCAGCCGCAAACTCCTGGGCCCCGCTGACGAAGTCGGCGTGAATGTGGGTCTCGGCCACTGCAACGATCTTCAGGCCGTGAGCTGCTGCAAGCTCATGGTAGCGATCGATGTCGCGTTCGGGGTCGATAACCAGGGCCTCTCCACTCTTCTGACAACCAACCATGTATGCCGCCTGGGCGAGTGCGTCGTCGTATATCTGCCTCAAAAACATCGTTCCTCCTTATGCGGTTTCCGCAAATCTTTATATCTAACTTTACTTATATAGTAGTATATGCTATCTTGTTTGACAAGCGAAAACTGAAAATCCAATGGAGGAGTTTCACAATGATCGAATTTCTGTCGCAACCGTGGCCGTGGTACGTAACCGGGCCACTTCTCGGGCTGATGGTGCCTATCCTTCTGCTTCTGGGGAACAAACAGTTTGGCATCTCGTCGTCGCTTCAGCATATCTGCGCGGCAACGCTGCCGCTCAAGGCAAAGTACTTCCAGTACGACTGGAAGGCATCCATGTGGAACCTCGCCCTGGTGGCCGGAGTCATTGTCGGTGCAGCCGTCGCGGCGCTGGCGTTCGACGGAACCAGCGCTCCCGCCATTTCTTCGGGCGCCCGCGCCCTCTTCGCCCGCTGGGGAATCCTGGTTATCGACGGGCTGCAGCCCGCAGCCATCTTCGCTCCGTCCAACCTGTTCAGCCCCACAGCGCTCGTTTCGCTGCTCGGAGGCGGCTTTCTGGTGGGATTTGGAGCCCGATACGCAAACGGGTGCACCTCGGGCCATGCGGTCATGGGGCTCTCGATGCTGAGCATCGGTTCACTGGTGGCGGTAATCGGGTTCTTCATCGGCGGACTGCTGGTGTCGCATTTTGTCGTTCCGTTTGTGCTGGCGCTGTAGGAGGTCGGTCATGAAGCTGCTCAAGTTCTTTCTCATCGGCCTCTACTTTGGCATTGTGCTCATCAAGGGCGAGGTGATTTCCTGGTTCCGGATCCAGGAGATGTTCCACTTCCAGTCGTTCTACATGTACGGCGTGCTGGGAAGCGCGGTAGCCGTCGGGGTAATCTCAGTAGCCCTTATCCGGAAGTTTCGCGTCAAGGCCGTTGACGGTTCGGCGATCAAGCTGGAAGCCAAGCCATTCAACAAGATCGGAAACCTGGTGGGCGGTATCATCTTTGGATTTGGCTGGGCCCTCACCGGCGCCTGCCCGGGACCGCTCTACGCCCTGCTTGGAGCGGGCTACTGGGGAATCCTGCTCGCTTTGGCTGGGGCCTTCCTGGGAACCATCGCCTACGGAACGCTGAAACCGCGCCTGCCGCATTAGCGGCGGGGGCGGCGGGAGACCGAGTCGCCGTCACCGTGTTGCACAAAGGTTGCGCGGAACCCGAACCTGGGGTATCCTGAAGGTACCATGAAACCGTCAGATATCCCTTCGTTCTTCCGTGCCTCCGACCTGCCGTCGGAGACGCTCGACAACGGCATTCGTCGCGGCATCTTCAACGCTCCGGGGTTTCAGTTTCTGGAGTACCGGTTTCCGCCGGACGCCACCTTTCCCATCCACAGCCACGAGGGCAACGAGCAGATGGGACTGGTGCTCGACGGAACCATCGAGATGACCATTGGGGATGAGACGCGGGTTCTTCGCACCGGCGATTACTACTACGTGCCGCGCGGGGTGCCCCACGGCGCACGCACCCTCGACGTACCGGTGCGAATGCTCGATCTCTTCTCGCCGGCGCGCGAGGACCTCAAGGGCTGACCATTTCGTTTCCTTGACCCCGGCAACACAGAGCGGTATTTTTACCACACATGAATACCCACATGCCGAACGCCCACTCGCGGTCGGCGGATTCTGTTCTGGAAGCTCTGACAACAGACCTTGAAGGGTTATCGTCGTCGGAGGCCTCTTCTCGTCTGCAAGAACACGGCCCAAACCTTCTTCCCTCCGCTGCAGGCAAGCATCCCATTGTGAAGCTGCTCTCCCACTTTCACGATGTTCTCATCTACGTTCTGATCGTCGCCGCAGTCGGGACTGCCCTTCTCGGCCATTGGATCGACACATGGATCATCGTGGCGGTTGTGCTGATCAACGGATTCGTTGGGTTCCTGCAGGAGGGCAAAGCGGAGAAGGCACTCGATGCAGTGCGCAACATGCTATCGGTCTCCAACCGCGTTCTGCGTGACGGAGACAGGCACACCATAGCCGCCGAGGATCTGGTGCCGGGTGACGTTGTGCTGCTTTCCTCGGGCGATCGCGTCCCGGCCGATCTGCGTCTGCTTTCGGTGCACGAACTACGCATCGACGAAGCATCGCTTACCGGCGAGTCGGAGGCGGTGTCCAAACATACCGAGCCCGTGAGCGAAGACGCAGCGCTCGGCGACCGCAGCTGCATGGTCTATTCAGGAACCATCGTTTCATCCGGCACGGCAACGGCGGTTGTCGTATCAACCGGATCCAACACCGAGATCGGCCGCATCAATCAGATGCTTACCGATGTCAAGTCCGAAACCACACCGTTGTTGCGGCAGGTAAACCGCTTCGGGTTGGTGTTGAGCATCATCATCGTAGGGGTGGCGGGAGCGGTGTTTGGGCTTGGTTTCCTGCTCGCTGACATGCCGCTGGACGAACTGTTTCTTTCGGTCGTTGGCATCGCGGTGGCTGCCATCCCCGAAGGGCTTCCCGCCGTCATGAGCATCATCCTCGCCATTGGCGTACGGCGCATGGCCACGCGCAACGCGATCATCCGCCGCCTCCCCGGCGTGGAGACGCTCGGATCCGTCTCCGTGATCTGCACCGACAAGACCGGAACGCTGACCCGAAGCGAGATGACTGTTACCCGCGCAGCACTCGCCGATGCCAACTACGAGGTAGCCGGGGTGGGGTATGAACCGACGGGGAAAATCACCCGTGATGACACGACGGTAACACTCGATGAGCATCCTGCGCTGCGTGAAATGGTGACGTGCGGAGCGCTCTGCAATGAGGCACGGGTGTATGAGGACGACGGCGAGTGGCGCGTAGACGGTAATCCAACGGAAGGTTCGCTGCTGACCCTCGCGGGCAAGGCCGGGGTTGACCCCAAAGAGCTGAATCAGCGCTGGAACCGGATCGACACCATCCCGTTTGAATCCGACCACAAGTTCATGGCAACGCTTCACGAACACTCTGGAGAGCGGCGGATCTTTCTGAAAGGTGCGCCCGAGGCGGTACTGAAGCGGTGTGCCCGCCAGATGCGCTCAAACGGTGAAACCGAGGAGTTGCAGGCCGACGAGTGGATTAGTCGCTCAGACAAGCTGGCCGCCGGAGGTTTTCGTCTTCTGGGGCTGGCGGTAGCAGATGCCGCTGAAATGGCCGGTGATGATCTGGGCTTTGACGATGTTGCCGAAGGGCTCACGTTTCTGGGTTTCACCGCAATCATGGACCCGCCCCGGCCCGAGGCCATAGCCGCCGTGGCCGAGTGTCGGGCCGCGGGTATTCGGGTAAAAATGATTACGGGGGATCACGCGCTTACCGCACGCGCCATCGCGGGGAAGATGGGCATCGGTAACGGCGAAACGGTCATGACCGGCCCTGAGATTGAAAAGGCGTCCGACAAAGAACTCGAGGATCTGGTCGACACCGTCGACGTCTACGCCCGCGTCTCCCCCGAGCACAAGCTGAGGTTGGTCACGGCCTTGCAAAAACGCGGACACATCACCGCCATGACCGGGGACGGGGTGAACGACGCGCCGGCTCTGAAGAAGGCCGACATCGGGATCGCGATGGGAATCAAGGGTACCGAGGCAGCCAAGGAGGCCGCGGAGATGGTACTGGCCGACGACAATTTTGCCTCCATCGCCCACGCGGTTGAGGAAGGCAGAACGGTATACGACAACCTCAAGAAATCCCTGCTCTTCATGCTGCCCACCAACGGCGGTGAGTCCCTGATCATTGTGACTGCCATCGTGCTCGGCCTGGTGATTCCGATCACTCCGGCGCAGGTACTCTGGGTCAACATGGTCACCGCGGTGACCCTCGCCCTGGCGCTGGCGTTCGAGCCAATGGAGAGCGACGTCATGGCCCGTCCTCCGCGGCGGCCGGACGAGCCCCTGGTCCCACTGCGAATTCTGGCACGGATTGGCTACGTGTCGCTCCTGCTGATGGCCGGATCGCTGGGCATGTTCCTCTGGTACCGCGCCAACGGCGCATCCGAGCAGTTCGCTCGCACGATTGCGGTGAACACCCTGATCGTCGGAGAGATCTTCTACCTTTTCAACAGCCGGTACCTGCGGGATCGGTCACTCTCGCTTCGCGGTCTCAAGGCCACGCCCCATGTCTGGGGCGCCGCGATCATCGTACTGGTGCTGCAGATCCCGTTTACCTATTGGCCGGTAATGCAAAACCTCTTCGGCACCGAGGGGATCGGGTTGATCGACTGGGCACGGATGGCAGGTGTTGGAGTGATTCTCTTTCTGGTGGTTGAGGCGGAGAAGGCTGTTACCCGCCGTCTGTCACAAGGAGCCTAACGTTCGTCGCACGTACAACGAACGGCGACGAGCAGAAACCGTACGAGCAGAGCAGGAGGCATGTATGTCGGAACCGCACACATATCACACTCGTCTTGAATGGAAGGAAGGACGGATTGGAACAGAAACCCCGCCCGGGCTCCCGGCGCTCAGCGTAGCGACTCCGCCCGAGTTTCCCGGTGGAGTTCCGGGAATCTGGTCGCCGGAACACCTTTTTGTCGCCGCGGCAGAGGTGTGTCTGATGACTACCTTTCTTGCGATCGCGGAGAATTCGAAGTTCGAGTTTGTCTCGTACCGGTCGGAGGCGGAGGGAACACTGGAAAAGACCGAGGCCGGTTTTCAAATCACCCGGATCGTTATCCGTCCCGAAGTTACGGTGCCAAGCGACGATGGGGTTGAGAAGGCACACCGCCTGATTGAGAAAGCGGAGAAGTACTGTCTGATCTCCAACTCAATGAAGACCAGCATCGGGCTCGACATCAGCGTTCACACGGCGTAGCGCAAGATTGCGCACCGGGCCTCATCGCAGGGCGCGTGGCATCGGTATCTCAACGCGGGTGAACGAGAGAGTGGATCAGAGTATCCGTATCAGAACGACAACAAGAATCACGACGACCAAAACGGTAACAACGGTGCCCACTGCGTACCCTCCCTCAAACGCTGGATTCAGATAACGGTACCGCGTTGGGCACCCGCTGTCAAGCGCAGTATGACCGTTCCGTTTGCCCAAACTCTTCTAACGCCGACGCAGCACCGACTCGCGACCGCAGACCACCGTTGCCACCGCGAGGAGCCCACACACCAGTCCGCCGAGTACTCCAACCGTTGCAATCAGCCAGCCGGACGGGAGGAGCGCGGTATGCGCGGCGGCCGCCCGCAGTCCAACAGCCACGTTCAGGAGCGGAACCGCCGCCGACCAGGGAGCGTCCGCTGGATACCCCACCGCGGTGGCTCCATATCCAGCTGCGGACGCCAGGATCAACACGGGAAGAGCGTACGCCTGCGCGGCCTTGGCCGACGGTGCCCATAGACTGATACACAACTCGATCGCCGAACAGAGTGCGGCCGCTGCCACAACAAGCACGCCCATCAGCAACAGTGCGGCTCCGGTGAGATCGGGCAGCATCAGGGCCGTCTCGACCATACGCGATGAGGCCCAGAGCGCGGCTCCCGCGCCCGCAAAGAAGGCCGCCACCCCAATCAACCCAAGCACCAGAACCGCCAAGTATTTCCCCACCACCAGAGCCGATCGGGAGGCGCTGGTTCCCAGAAGCGTCTCGAGCGTTCCTCGCTCCTTCTCGCCCGCCCCGAGGTCCACCGCGGATGCCAGCGGCGCAAGCGCTCCGGCTACCAGCGCGAGCACGGGCAACAGAAACCCAAGCGCCAGGTAGCCCGTGGCTACCGCCTCCGTGTAGAGCGGCTGAACCTCAAGCGTAACCGGAGAGAGCGACTCAGGCTCGAAACCCAGGGCGCGGACGCGTTCCGTGGACCGGATCCGGGCGAAGTGAGCAACCAGAGGCTGGAGCGCTGCAGCAGCCCCGGATGAGCGGGGGGTCCGGTTGTCGTAGCGCACGACCACCAGCAACGGTGGTGTCTCGCTGTCCGCAGCCTGCCCGGAACCCTCGGCGGCATGTCCAACCGACCCCACGAGCCCAACATCCGCGCTCCCGGCATCAAGCGCTTCGTCCACGGCGTCCTGGTTCGTTGCGGTTTCAATGACAAACCGCTTGTCTGAACCTGAGATGAGCAGCAGCAGCTCATCCGGCACAGCACCGGTTACCGCCACACGATGCATTCCATCCCCCGGACGGTCTTCGGTGCCCGCCAGTCCCAGTACCACCAACAGCGGAAACAGAACCAGCGGAACAGCGAGCGAGACCAGGACGGTCCTGCGATCACGAAAGAGTTCGATGGATTCCTTGCGGAAAACCGTCAGAGCGGTGGACCACCAGGAGGCAGCCAACCTCGGAGGACCAACCGGGCAAACGGTCTCTTCGGCTTGTGATAACGGCGCCTTCACGCCTTGCCTCGCTGTACAGCCAGAAACCGTTCCTGCAGGCCTCGACCACCACCAAAATCCGAGGCGGGGACCTCGGCGACTGCTCGTCCGTGCGCCATGATAATCACGCGTGAGCAGAGCGCGGCAAGTTCGGCGGTATTGTGACTCGAGACGAGGACTGCGGTTTTCCGGGCGGAGACACTGCGGACGCACTCCTGAACCGTCAGCGCCGCCTCGATATCGAGGCCGGTGGACGGTTCATCCAGCAGCAGAACAGCGGGATGGTGCACAATCGCACGCGCAAGCGCCGTCCGCTGCTTCATTCCGCTCGAGCAGTGGGCGATCGGTCTCGCGACGAACTCACTCATTCCAAACTGCGTTACAATCTCTGAGACTCGGGCGGAGAGTCCATGGGGAGCCACACCGCACAGGCGGGCAAAGTACTCGATATTCTCCCGGACGGTGAGCCGCTCGTAGAGCCCGACCGAACCACCAAACACCGTACCCACCGCCGCCCGAACGCCAAGCCGATCACTCACCGTGTCATACCCACGGACTCGGGCATAGCCGCGCGTGGGGAGAATCAGCGATGCAAACATCCGCAGCAGGGTGGTCTTTCCCGCTCCGTTCGCGCCCAGCAGCCCAACAACCTCTCCATGAGCGACCGACAGCGATACGTCATCCACCGACGCAACCGACGCCCCGGGAAACAGCTTGGTCAGTGAACACGCTTCGAGCGCCGGGGAGTGAGACGGATGTGATCGTGACAGACCGGCTGTTGACCGGCCGGGCGAGGGACACATGCGCGATTCTTGTTTCCCTGCGCGCTTCTGTCAACCGGTGTACAAAGCGAGCCGGGAGACCGTTGCGGCTTGCCGCTTCGGCGTACACTTGGTATACCTCTTTCCATGCAGACACGCTTCACTCCGTCTCCCATCCGCACAACCAAGGACAACTGGTTCGCGTTTAACACCATGAAGGTGCGCCTTCCCACAAACATTCGCAACGCCGCAGCACGCAACGCGGACCTCACCGATGCGGACCGCGCTCGATTGCTCGCACTCGCGGACGCAATCGCAGGCGACGCGTTGGTTCCCGAGCCCGCCCTCCCCTCCGCCGATTACGAGTGGTGGATGGCGCAGTACGAACGCCACCGCGGTACCACGTGGCACGACTGCGAGTGGTTCTTTGGGGAGACCTACGCATTCCGCCTGATCCTGGACGCATGCCGGTACTGGGAGCGGGGTGTTGACCCGTTTCGCTCCATCAAGCTCGCGGAGCTGGATTCGGGCGCTGCCTTCGAACCGGTGTGCGTTCTTCCCGATGACGCAGTGGAGGCAGTCCGTCGTGCCGTCCACGTTTCCATCTGGGGAAACCGTTCCGACCTGAGTTTCAGCGCAGGTGGGGCGCTCGACCGGAGCATGGGTGATGAATCGCTGCTGTTGGTGAACGACGATCGACGCGCGACCGACATTCTGGTCACCGGGAGCGGGCCGGTACACATTGTCATGGACAACGCGGGTGCCGAGCTTGTGGGCGATCTGTTTCTGGCGGATTCGCTCGTGCGCCACACCGATGCAGTCGTGATACTGCATGTGAAGTCCCATCCTACCTACGTGAGCGACACCACGGTTCCCGACTTCCACACCACGGTGCAGCACGCGCAGACCCATCGAAGCGCACCGGTGCGGGCTCTCGGCGAGCGCATCAAGGAGGCGTTCGAGGCCGGGCGGATTCGCCTTGCTCCCGACGAATTCTGGTGCTCCACCTGGTTTCTCACCGATATGCCCGGGCGCGTTCAGCGCGCCTTCGCCGGCGGGCGGATGGTCATCATCAAGGGTGATTTTAACTACCGACGCGTAATGCGTGACACCATCTGGCCCCCCGACATCACGCCGCACGACGCGATGGGCGATGTTCCGCCCACGCCACCGCTGCTTCTGCTGCGCACCCTCAAGAGCGACGTAGTCACCGGCTTTCCGCGTGCGGCCGCCGAGGAGTTAAACCGCGATGATCCGTCATGGCGCGTAAACGGTCGCCGCGGCGTGATTCAGCTGATCGAGCGAAACGGTTAGACCCGCTTCCTCGCCGTCGAAAGCACCGCAACTCCGGCGAACAGCAGAACGCCCAGCAGTACGAAGGGGAGGACCGGCCGAATCTCGGAGAGTACGCCCGCAATCCAGCCGAAGGGCGTGGCAACCGCGAGCATCAGCACATTGGCCACAGAGAGAACCCGGGCGCGCTCGTTGGGATCAATCACCCGAAAAAGCAGCGTTTCAAAAAACGGAACCGCCAACGCCGTGCCCACCGCTTCGATCACCGTAGAGACGGAGACCATCAGATAGCTGCGACTGGGCGCGATCACCAGCAGGAACGAAGCGGCGGCGGTCAGCAGCAGACCCAGAGTGATGACGCTGGAGTGCCGCCGGTGGTGCAACCGCGGCAGCACCAGAAAGTAACAGAGCAGCATCACGACCGAGCGCAACGCGGGAAACCAGCCGATCTCGTGCGGCAGGAAGTCGAGACCGCGGGTCAGCAGAACCGCGAAGAACGACCCTCGCACGGCGTTGTAGATGGTAACCACGGCCATCAGGGTGATACCCACCAGCGTCAGATGACTGCGAAACACCAACCGGACGATCTGCCGATACTCGCCCACCAGCGAAATGATGGATCGATCACGCGTCTCGGCCATCCGTTTGACACCAATCGTTGTTTCGGTCGAGGCAACGTAGAGGATGACGAACTTCGCGGTCATGGACACGAACGTAAAGGCGAAGATCCCCCGCATGGTGGGAACCAGGGACCACCGTTCGATCATGAGGCCGGCAACCGGCGAGACCAACCCGACCATGATGCCCGCGATGTTCACCCACGCCCAGTAGTGCACCATCATGTCGCCCGGCGCATCCTCGGTCAGAAGGCAGGTCCACGATGTTGCGGTGATCCGCATCAACGAGTTAAGCACCGCTGCGGCGAAGAACCAGTGCGTGTCCTGCGCGAGCATCCAGACCAGCGCGGGCAGTGCCCACGAGATCATATCAAACACAAAGGTGGTCCGCCGTCGACCGATCTTGTCGGTGATTGCGCCCCCAATTAACGCAGCAAAGACCTGAAGGCCAAGCCCCACCGACGCGATCAGACCGATCTGCGACTCACTCACCCCGAGGGCGAGCATGTAGACCGACAGAAACGGAGTGTAGAGAAAGAACGGGATTCCCCACAGCGGTTCAGTCCAGAGGCAGGCAGCTGCGTTCCCGCGCGCCGAGAGCAACGCCCCCATCAGGGACGACGTGGTTCGGGATGAATGATCGCGCTGGTCGGGGTCGGAGCTCATCCCTGCCGCCACGGAACCTGCCCGGTTGGTGCAACAGACGCTCCCGCGAGGCAGTGCACATCCTGATCGTCGAAGTAGAGGTCGGGTGCAAACGAGTCAATGATCGCCTGCTTGGGCATGCCGCCGAGAAAGAACGCCTCATCGATGCGGACCTCCCACGCGGCGAGGGTGCGGATGACCCGCTCGTGCGCCGGGCTGCTTCGGGCGGTCACCAGAGCGGTGCGAATGGGTTGCTGCTCCGGCGTGAAACCGCTTTGGATCATGGCGATGTTGCGAAACAGCCGCGCGAAGGGTCCATCGGGCAGTGGTTGATTGGCGTTTGCTTTTTCATGTTCGAGGAAGGCCTCGAGGCCGTGCTGCTGATAGATACGCTCGGACTCATCGGAGAAGAGCACGGCATCGCCGTCGAAGGCGATACGGATTTCGTGGGAATCGGCGCGCGCCTTGCGCAGCACGTCGGGCAGGATACGTGCCGCCGCGATGCCGCCGTTGATCGCCGCCTGCACGTCGGCGGGATCCGCAGAGAGGAAGAGGTCCACGCCAAAGGCGCCAAGGTAGCGCGAGAGTGGGGTGCCGCTGGTCCAGGCGGAGCGGGTGATGGAGAGGCCGTAGTGGTCCAGAGACCGACTGATCCGTAGCGCCAACTCCACGTTGTTACGGGATACAATCACCACCTCGATCCGCCGCGGAAGCCCCTCCAGAAGGTTCACCGCCAGGATCTTTCGCACCAGGTCAAAGGCGACCCCCGGTTCCAGGATCTGCTCCTGCCGTTCCAGTTGATAGCGCCGATACGCCTCAAGCCCCTCGGTCTCGAAGATGGTGTTCTCCACCTCCAGGTTGAAGAGGGCACGCGAAGAGACCGCAATCACCAGGTATTCGCTTAAGTCGGTGGCCATGCTTTATTGTACTGCGTGAGGGCGGCGCTTACCAGTCGGCGAGCAGTTCGCGACGGCCATTCCGCCCTTGGCGCACGCATCGCGCTCCGGTATCATCCGTTCACATGGAAGCCTTTACACCGGAACACGTGCAACGCGTGCTCGACGGATTCAACCTGGGATTGCGGGTCGAGCACTTCGACCAGACCACCTTCACCAGCGAGGACGCCGCGCGCGCAATTGGGTGCGAGCTGGGACAGATTGCCAAGAGCATGTGCCTTATGGTTGCCGGCAGTCCGGTGCTGGTGGTGGCCTCCGGCGACCAGAAGCTCTCCGATGCCAAGCTGGCGCGACACTTTGCGGTGGGACGAAAGAAGGTAAAGATTGCCACGGCCGATGAGTGCCTCGCGGTCTTTGGCTATCCGCCGGGCGGTGTTTCGCCGGTAGGGCATCGCACCGCCGGCATCACCATACTCATCGATCAGACCCTGAATCGCTGGCCGGAAATCCACGCCGCAGCGGGCACCTCGCACGACAACTTCTCGCTGACCTTCGCGCAACTCTGCACCATCACCGGCGGAACGGTGATCGACTGCGTGCGCGACGGCCTTGAGGGCTGAGACGGATCAGCGTTCCAGGATGTTTCCGGTGATGGGCGCCTGGTTTTCGTAGATGTTCCATCGCTGCGAGAACAGATACCCAATGACGGCGACCCAGAGAAACGGCAGAAAGAGCGAATAGACGCCCGTCATCTCGGCAACGATGATCGCGGTTGAGATGGGCGCGTTCGCGGCGCCCGCAAAGAAGCCAACCATCCCCAGCAGCACAAACATCGCCGGAGGGATCGTTGTGGCCGGGAGCAGCATTGCGTAGAGCCCGGCGAAGGCGCCGCCGAGGGCAGCTCCCAGAAAGAGCGACGGTCCAAAGATTCCCGCCGATCCGCCTGAGCCCACGGAGAACCCCGTGGTGATCATCTTTCCCACCAGGAGGATCACCAGAAACCACCAGGTGTAGCCCCCGTCGATCATGCGCTGCAGCTGCATGGACCCCTCACCGAGCGCCTCAGGCAGACGCATGGCGATCAACCCGGTCAGCACGCCACCAATCGCCGGCTTGATGCGGGCGTCAAGCGGAAGTCGGACAAAGAGATTGCGCAGCCCGTAGAAGACGCGAATAAACAGAATCGCACCCCACGCGCACAACACGCCGATGACGGTGAACACCGCGAGGTCGGAAAGTGAGAACGAGTAACTGAACGGCGGTACCACGAAGGCAGTGGAAAATCCAAAGTAGATGGAGTAGACCCCGTAGGCCACCGCGGACGCGATCACCGCCGGGATGATCGCCTTGCCGTTGAAATTCATCTCTGAGTAGAGCACCTCGGCGGCAAAGATCGCTCCGGCGAGTGGTGCGCGGAAGATGGCCGCAATTCCCGCCGACATGCCCGCGAGCATGATCTGCCGCCGGTACGGCCGATACATGGGGATTCGGGTGCACAGAAAGGAGCCGAATCCGGCGCCAATCTGCGCGATGGGCCCCTCTTTTCCGCCTGAGCCGCCGGTTCCCAGGGTGATCGCCGAAGCAAAGAGCTTGGTGATGCTCGCGCGCAGCCGCATCTCGCCGTCGCGCGTGTGGTACGCCTCGATGACCTCGTCGGTGCCGTGTCCGGCGGCCTCGGGCGCAAACCGCTGCACCAGCAACCCCGTGATCAGCCCGCCGGTGCCGGCAACTACGGGGAGGAGCCACGCGCGCAACGCAGGCGCCTCCCACGGCAGCGAGAACCGGCGCAGTCCGCTGACGATCTGGATTTCCAGAAAGCCAACCAGACCCTGCATGACGAAGATGTTCAGGAGCGACAGCAGCTGCTGAAAGACAATCGCGCCAACCCCGGCGACCGTTCCCACCATGGCGTAGAGCAGAAAGAGCTGGGCGGTCTTCTTGTGGTTGATCACAACCCGCGGCTTACTCTGTTGTTCCGACGAATCACTCATTCGGCATAATATAGCTTTTCCATTGCGCCGCGGCAATTCCTTCTTGCGTCACCGGGGGCTTCCCGGTACCATCCCGCCATGAAACCACACCTTCCTCTCGCGCCCGTGCGCTGCGCGCTGATCACCGACTCTCACCTCGGCCCGAGCCGCGACAGCGAGCTCCATGGCCACCGCCCGTACGACCGGCTGCGGCAGGCGCTGCGCACCATCGCGGAGCTTCCAACGGCGGTGGATCTGGTGCTGCACTGCGGCGATCTGAGCCAGGACCGCTCGCCGGAGTCCTACGCGCTGGCACACGAGCTGGTCCGGGAGCTGCTACGCGACACCGGGGTACCGGTTTACTTCCTCATGGGCAACCACGACAGCGTCGAGCTGCTGCACCGGGAGTTCGCCGTCCCGGTTCGGACCTATCCGGATAAGGCGATGAGCGCCGATTTCTCGTTCACCGTCGGCCACCAGCGTTTCGTGGTGCTGGACAGCTGGCATGCCAACACTCACGACCCGCTGGGGTTTGTGACGGCGAGTCAGCTCGTGTGGCTGGAGGAGACGCTCGGGGAGTCGACAGCAGCGGGCGAGAAAGCCGTTGTCTGCGTCCACCACGCGCCGATTCCCACCGGCTCGCCGTGGCTCGACGCCAACATGATCATCACCAATGGCGAGGATCTGCATCGGCTGCTCGCCCGGTATTCTCCTGCGGTTGGGATCGTGGTCCACGGCCACCTGCACCGGGCCATGACTGTGGTGCGCGACGGGGTGGTCTACGCCGGCGCGCCGAGTGTGGTATGGCAGTATCTCTGGGAGCCGTGGAGAACCGAACCCGAGCAGGATCCGCTGACCCCGCCGATGTACACCCTGCTCGAGTGCTTTCCAGACCGGATCCAGCTGGCCGCCTATCCAATCTAGGCGCAGACTTCCACGCCGCCGGGCCAAGATCAGCGGCGGCTGCGCAGCTCAGCGCCGGCGCCACTCCCAGGGCGGTACGGGGTCGGCACCGGCCCACAGGCCACGGCGGGCCGCCCGGGCCCGGCGCTCGGCTGCGGCGTAGGCGTCGCTCTGGTCAAACTCTGTGTAGTGCCATGAGGCTCCGAGCTCGAGCATCCGGAGGTTCACTTCGTCATCGCCCACAAAGAGCCGCACGATCAGGCGCCCAAACCGATCAACGTCGGGCACCACAACCCGAACCGTTCGTCCCCCACCCACCAGCGACTCGAGGACCGCGTGAGATTCCGGGCCCCACGGCTGACGGCGCTCGGGCGCGTCGATCCCGTGGAGGCGGCCACGGTAGGTCACCGCTCCCACGCGCAGTTCCACCGTATCGCCGTCGATCACGCGGGTGACGGTAGCGTCAACGGTGATCTGTGCGGATAGCGAGCGCGAGCAGAGGCTGAGAAACAGAAGAACGAGGAGAGCGCGCGTGCGCGGCGGTGCAATCATGAATCGAGTATATCGGATTTTTGCATCGATCTCCCAGCGATAATCTTTACTTGACCGCATACGCAATTGGGTCTACTCTCTATGACAACGTATTCTCGGTAAGGGAAAAAACTGGTGTTCCACCCGGAAACGAGTCTGACCGCGATCATTGAAGCGCTCTCATCAAATGAAGTTGCAACCTGGTGCGATGCTCTCAGCGACCTCGGTATTCGCGTTGTTGACCTTCGCCGTACCGGATCACGCGCCACGCTCGACGCCGGCGTCGCGGCTGTTCGAATTCACCCGGAGGATGTTGAACGGGTCGTTGAAGCGCGTGCCGCAGTATTCTCCGGAGCAACGCACGCGAGCCGTGTTCCGTTTCGCGTGTCGGATGATTCCGGTGGCTGGGCCTGGACAATCGGCTCGTACCGTGGGGTGTTCCTCGACGGCGGCACGAAGCCCCAGTTCGCCCTGATCCAGGAACTGGACATGAACGAGTGGGCCGGTGACCCGCTGGTCTGGCCGCCGGCGACCAGCGACGCAGACCGGCGCGCGACCGAGGCGGAGACCCTGCGGCGCGCGGCAAAGGCCGTTGCCACCGAGCTTGATCTATTCCGAACCATTCGTGCGGTGCTCGAGCAGGCGGGTGAGGTAGTCCCATTCGACACCGCTGCGGTGGAACTCCTGCGCGACGACGCGCTGGAAATCGTCGACGGCATCGGATGGATCAATCCGGACGATGTGATCGGCAGCCGAATCCCCGTTCCCGGCGACAACCCGCACACCGAGGCCATCGTTCAACAGCGGCCTGTTCTGCTCCGCAACACCAACGGCCGGTTTTCCGGGTTTTTCGAGAATGGGCACGCCGTCAACGCGCGGTCATGGATGGGATTGCCGCTGGTGGTGCACGGATCGGTCCTGGGCCTGCTTGCCCTGAAGTCCCACACCGCCGACTTCTTCACTGCCGATCACCTGCGCCTCGCCACCACCTTTGCCGACCATGTGGCGGTTGCAATCTCCAACGCTCAGCTTCACGAACAGACCAAGCAGCTTGCGATGACCGACACGCTCACCGGGGCG
>REDM01000034.1 GCA_007693485.1 Spirochaetaceae bacterium | reverse complement strand
GGCCCTTCATCATCCCGGCACTCATCGCGCTCGTCCTCATGCGAGGGTTTCCCTTCATCTGGCAACTCTGGCTGGCGATGACCGACATGCGGCTTGGCATCACCCCGCGGTTTGTAGGGCTCGACAACTTCCGCGCCATCTTCACCAGCAGCGCCTTCCTCAACTCGCTGAGCTACACGGCCCTCTTTCTGGTTGCAACCGTTGCCGGACAGATGACCCTGGGGCTCTGCCTCGCTCTGGTTCTGGAGGGAGATTTTCGGGGACGCGATCTGTACCGCACCTTTTTTCTGATTCCCTGGATCATCAGCGCGCTGGTCTCCGGTATCCTCTGGCAGCTGATGCTCGGGGAGACCAGTTCGGGCTTTCTCAACGCCCTCATCAGCCTCTGGGGTGGAACGCCCGTTCGCTGGCTCAGTAATCCAACCAACGCGAGGATCTCGGTCATCATGGTCTATATCTGGAAGGGGCTGGGGTTCTCCATGCTGCTGATGTCCGGAGGGCTCAATACCATTCCCTCTGAGTTGATTGAATCGGCCGACATCGACGGCGCCGGGTTCTTCCGCAAGCTCTTCTCCATCAAGATTCCGATCATGAGAGAAATAATCAGTGTCAATCTCATCTTCGCTCTCATCGCTGCGCTGAACTCGTACGAGACGGTGCTGGTGCTGACCAACGGCGGACCGGGTGGGGCTACCTCGATCATTGCCCTGGAGATGTTTCGAACCGCCTTCGGCGACGGTCGAAATCAACTCGGGCGCGGATCCGCGATTGGTGTGGTGATGTTTGCCGTGACCTTGGTCTTTGTCATTACCTACGTGCGGTTCAGCCGCTTTGGGAAGGAGAGTACCTGATGGCACGCTCCCGCCCGCCCCTGCGGCGGTTCACGCGGATGGGAAGTCGGCACCTCGTCGCGATCTTTGCATCGCTGATCTTCGTCTATCCGGTGCTCTGGATACTGATGGCTGCGATCAAGCCCGACGTTGAAATCTACCGGATGCCGTTGCAGCTCTTTCCCTCCCGGCCGGACTTTGCCGGCTTTCAGATGATTCTGCAGCGGTGGCCGCTGTTCACCTTTCTGGCCAACTCGCTGTTGTACAGCTTTGGGGCGGTCATACTCTCGCTTGCGTTTGCGCTCTTTGCCGCGTACGGTCTGTCGCGCAACGAGTTTGCCGGCAAGCAGTTCACCCTGATTCTGATTCTGGTGGTGCAGATGATACCCGCGCTGGTGACGGTGGTACCCATCTACCTTTTGATGCGCATGATGGGACTCTATGACTCGCGTCTCGGCATGGTGGTGCTTTACTCGACGATGCGCATCCCGTGGGGAGTCTGGATCATGGTGGGATTTCTGAATCAGATCCCGCGCGCACTCGATGAAGCGGCAACCATCGACGGCTGCTCACAACTGGGCATTCTGCGACGGATCATCTTTCCGCTTGCACTTCCCGGGCTGGCATCGGCGGCCATCTTCACCTTCGTGGGAACGTGGAACGAGTTTGCGATTGCGTCGATCATTCTGCGCAGTACCAGCAACCTTTCGCTCCCGGTAGCAACCATGACCATGATCGCAGCGGACCCCAACGACTGGCGACTGGTGGCGGCGACGGCTTCGGTCAATCTGCTACCCGTGCTCGCGGTGTTTGCCCTCCTGCAGCGGCACATTGTGGCGGGGCTGACGCGGGGCGCGCTCAAAGGCTGATGGTGGAGGACATGTGGCAACGATAGCGTTTTTTCAAAACCGACTCGGTCGTACCGACGGCGTCTCGCTGGAAGTGGACAAGTGGCGCGTGATTCTGGAGCAGCGCCTCGGGCACCGTGTGCTCTACTGCTCCGGAAACAACGACGTGCCGGGCAACTACGTTCTTCCCGAACTCTACGCCCTGCACCCCACGACGTGGAAGATCCTCAGAAACGGAACGGTCGAGTTCGCCGATTACGAACGAGAGTCTGACCTTGAGGCAGACATCTACGCGCACGCCGACGTCATCGAAGAGAAGCTTCTCAGGTTTATCCAGGAAGAAGGGGTCGATCTGCTCGTTCCCAATAACCTCTGCTCGGGCGGCTATCAACCCGCCGCTGCCATCGCGTTTCATCGGGTGATTCGGCGAACCGGCTTACCGGCGATCATTCACAGCCACGACTTCTACTTCGAAGACTCCGGCGAGGTGAACGCCACCTGCCACACCGTCGCGAGCATCTACGAGCGCTACTTTCCGCCCAAACTTCCGGGCGTTCAGCACGTGGTGATCAACCGGATCTCGCAAGCTGAGATTCTGCGTCGCAAGCAGATAGAGACCACGGTGGTCCCCAACGTCTTCGACTTCAATCAACCGCCCTGGCGGATGGACGACTACAACCACGACTTCCGGAGCGCCTTTGGTATTGGCGACAATGACCTGCTCTTTCTGCAGGCGACCCGGATCCTTGACCGGAAGGGCATTGAGCTTGCCATCGACGTAGTGGCTCGGCTGAATGAACCGACGGTGCGGGAAAAACTGAACGGGGTAGTGACCGCCGCCGGAGGAACCGTCGGGCCCGAATCTCGGGTGGTGCTGCTCTGCGCGGGAATCGTGGAGAATATCGGAATCTCGGGAAGTTACTGGGAAAACCTTCGCGCCAAGGCGAAGCGGCTTGGTGTCGATCTTCGACACGTGGGTGATCGGGTGAAGCACTCCCGCGGGGTGCTCGCCACCGCCGAACGCGTTTACTCGCTCTGGGACAGTTACGTGCACGCGGACTTTGTTACCTATCCCAGTTACTGGGAAGGATGGGGCAACCAGTTTGTCGAGGCGGTTTTCGCACGGCTTCCGGTTCTGGTCTTTGAGTATCCGGTCTGGACCAGCGATCTGGCGGAAGTTGGCTTTGAGGTGGTGTCTCTGGGGTCGCAGCTTGAGGGCAGGGACGCCGCGGGCCTTGTTACCGTAGCCGACGAACGAATCGCCGGTGCCGCCGAGGAGATCGTGGCGCTGCTGAACGATCCTGCGCGAAGGCAGGCGATGGCCGACGCCAACTACGAGCGTGCCCGGTCGCGCTATTCCTTCGACAACCTGGAGTCGCTCATTCGCGGCCTGCTCGAGGGTTCCCGAACGCAGGTGCACGGTCGGTGAACAATGAACTATAATCCCGTCATGTCGACCGGGCACAAGTATAAACGGATCGCCGAGTCGCTTCGTCAGCGGATTCGGAATGGAAAGTACAACGAGGGCGAACTCCTGCCTACCACGAAGATGCTCGCGGTGGAGTTCGACACCACGCCGGTCACTATCGATCGCGCGATCAAGCTCCTGGTGATGGAGCAGCTGGTGTCCCGCACTCCCGGCGTGGGCACAGTAGTTCTCAGCCAGAGCCCCACGCGTTCAACCGCTGCGCCACGGCTGATCGGGGCGCTGCTTCAGGCGCAGACCGAGTCCCGCTTCTGGGAGCGCCTGATTGAGGGCGTGAACGACGTGCTTCGTCCGGAGGGCTTTTCCATCCTCATCGGATACCATAACCAGGAGCTCGAGGTTGCGCTCGAGCACGCGCGGCTCTTTCGTGATCAGGGTGGCGAGATCGTGCTCTTTGCGCCGTTTGACC
>REDM01000299.1 GCA_007693485.1 Spirochaetaceae bacterium | reverse complement strand
GCAGATCTTCATCTCCGGCCTGACATCGGTGAAGACCACCGGCGCCACAAAGTAGCCGTTGGGCAATCCATCGGGGAGGTTTCCCTGGTAGAATACCGTTGCCCCTTCCCGCTTGCCGGCCTCAATATACCCCACCACCTTCTCGTACTGCCGTTGTGACGCGAGCGTCGCAAGATCGTTTGCCGGGTCCCACCCGGGACCAATGGTAACTGAACTCAGCAGTTCACGGATGCGAGACAGAAATCGCTCGGCGACCTGCTCGTGGACGAGCAACTTCGATCCGGCGGTGCACGCCTGGCCGGTGTTCTTGAGGAAGGCGTTCACCGTGCCGCGCGCGGCCGTCTCGAGATCGGCGTCGGGCAACACGATGTTGGCGTTCTTGCCTCCAAGCTCCAGCATCACACTCTTTACCTGTTTGCCGGCGCTCTGAGCAACCATCGCACCGGTCGAGTCGTGGCCGGTGAACGCGATCTTTCGCACGTCGGGGTGCTCCACCAGGCGCGCGCCGGCGGTGCCCGCGCCGGTCACCACGTTCACCACCCCCGGCGGAAGAACCTCCTGCCAGATGCGGGCAAACATAAGCGTTGTCAGCGGCGTCTCGGGAGCAGGCTTCACGACCACCGTGTTCCCCACCGCGAGCGGCGCGGCGGTGAAGTCGGCGGTGTGCATGGGCGGCCAGTTCCACGGAATGATGGAGCCCACAACGCCGTACGGTTCGCGGATGGTATAATCGAAGAGCCCGTCGCGCTCAGGGATCGTCACACCCTGGACCTTGTCCGCAGCGCCCGCGTAGTAGCGGTAGTTGCGGATTGCCTCCCCTACGTCCAGTCGCGCCTGTGCGATCGGTTTGCCGTTCTCCATCGTTTCCAGCAGGGCGAGCTGCTCCGCCTGCTGCTCCAGTCGATCCGCAATCCGCGCCAGGTAGCGGCCCTTTTCCCGCTGGGTGGTTCGCCGCCACACGGTATGGTAGGCGCGCAGCGCAGCCGAGACCGCGTTGTCGACATCGGATTCCGTTCCCTCCGGTACTCTGGCAAGCACGGTGCGCGTGGCGGGGTTTTCCACCGCAAAGGTATTCTCCTCGGCCGCGTGGATGAACTCGCCATCGATGAAGTGTCCGGTTGGTCCATCGTATCGATACTGCTCTCCTGTCTGCATCACATCCTCTCCTGTTCAGATCTCGGTTTTTTCGGCTTCCGTTGCGGTGGCGTCCGTTCCAGAATCGGGGGTGCCCCAGGGTTTGAACCCGGCCGTCACCAGGTGCCCTAATCCCGAACGTTCGATCAGCGACGTGGCCGCCTGCTGCGCTCCCTGCAGCACCGCGCGTTCGTCAAACCGGGTGATTCGTCGCTCTCTCATGACAATTTCGCCGTCGATAATCACGGTGTCGACGTTCTCGGCGTTGGCCTGGTAGACGATGTTTGCCGGAATGTTGAGCCACGGCGTGAACTTGGGATCGCGCACATCAAGCAGAATCAGGTCCGCCTTCTTCCCCGGCTCGAGCGACCCGATCTCGTCGTGCCATCGCATGGTTCGTGCACAGTCGATGGTGGCCATTTCGATGAGTCTGCTCGGCGGAAAGAGCGCTTTGTCGCGATACCGGTAGTGCTGGGTGTACCCAAGCATTCGCATCTCTTTGAACATGTCCTGGGTGTCACCCATGCAGCCGTCCTGACCCAGGCCCACCATGCACCCGCCGGCGCACAGATCGGCGATGGGAGCGATCCCGTCGCCAAAGGCGGTCACGTCGCTGTCGACCGAGTAGCCGAGCTTGTACGTGGGGTTGTGGACGATGCACGACCGGCTTTCCCCAAGCCGCCGGACGTCGTGCGCATCGAGCCAGACGCTGTGGGCACCAACAAATCGCTCACCCAGTATCCCCACTGCTTCCGCCTGGTCGACGTCCCCTCGCTCAAAGGTCGCGAGGTGGGTATGGATGCCCCCGTTGTGCTTCGCGGCAAATCGCTTTGCGACGTCCCACATGGGCTCGGTGGACGAGTAGAACCCGGTTGGCCCGGCCCACACGCGCAGGCGCCCGTTGAAGCTGCCGTTTCCCTGCTCGTGCCACGATTCGAGTAACTCCTCGAATCGTGCTGCGCTCACGATGAAGTCGTCCGGTTCGTTCTTCCCGGCAAGTCCGATTGGCGCAAGACAGCGAATACCCGACTCACCAATCGCCCGGAACGCCTCGTCGATTCCAAAGCGAAGGAGGCGATCGGCGCTCTGCTGACAGATATGGTTGACGCTGCAGGTCACCCCGCTCTTGATCATCTGTACCGCAGCGAGCATCGCGCTGTAGTAGTAGTCCTCCGCTTCCATGCGCAGCGTCATCGGGATCTTGAAGTTCTGAATCCAGTCCGCGGTCGTACCGGGAAAGAGGCGGACCACACCGGCCATGAAAGTCTGCTCAAAGTGGTTGTGCCCGTTCAACAGCCCCGGCATGGCGAGCATACCGGAACCGTCAATTACCGTGTCGGCGTGGAGATTCTCGCACCGGCCTACGGCCGTGATGCGATTGTCGTCGATGCGAATCACGCCACGCTCCACAAACGCCGGCGTGTCGCCTCCCTGAGAAACCGTGATGATGGCTACGTCCTTGATGACAATACTCGGCATCCAAACTCTCCTGTGCTGCTGCAATTGATGGTTGCCGTCGGTATCTACTCCACCTTACCGGCTCGCAGGCGCTCGACCAGCACAAGCACGATCGATGCCAGCGACAGCAGGAGAAATACCAGTGATACCGGACGGGCGATAAACGGAATCAGGCTCGACGAACTCATCAGTTCAAACTTGACGCTATCCCCCAGCGTTGGTTCGAGAGCGAGCACGCAGAAAGCCGATGCAAGTGCGGATTCTACTTCCCGACCAACTCTGTAGCGTTGAATCTATCATTTACGTACCTACTTACGCAAATGTTTTCTGATACTTTAATAACATAAACTATCTCGCGACGCAACCGCGAAACGGCCATTCAAGTTGGTGTCCTGCGAAAATGCGCCTGGGATCGGGAGTCGACCCCCGATTTTCCGGCTGTCACACTTCCATATGAAGGCGAATGCTGCGCGGGCGGACAAATCCGCGCAGTTTCCGAGTGGTCAGGTCCGGGTTACCGATACACGCCTCTCGAATCACGTTCAGTTGAAGCGAACCGGCAACCTGAACCATAATTCGGAGGATCCGCCTGAGCTCGTGGGAATCCTCGATGATCGCGATCACTTGCGTTTCGATGCCGCACTTGGGACACACCATCAGATCGACCTCATGGAACTTCGCGAGAATTTGGGCCGATGCCCGTTTCCGGGCGCTGAACTAGGAGCCTGTCGGACTTTCCCCGGTTACCTGGTGCACAGTGACATTGAGGAATTCCCATAAGCCGTTGTGCGGTGTAGAATTCCCCGCATGGCGGAACGACTGGTCAACGTTGATAGAGACACTGCGATGCTGTTCCCGGTGGATCTGATGCCGGCGCTTCTGATCTACGGTAATGCCGACGGCGTGTTCTCCTCGCGGCGAAGCGGTCCGCGAGGCATTCGTGGAATTGCCCACGTTTGCCAGAGAAATGGGCCTGATGAGCGTTG
>REDM01000264.1 GCA_007693485.1 Spirochaetaceae bacterium | reverse complement strand
AGAGCTGTTCGTCGCCGAAGTAGGGGCCGGTGTGGCGCACGTAGGCGAGGGTGAGTTCGTCCTGGTCGACCACCGTGACCGCCTCGGCGGGAATCGGCTGCATGGACAGTGTTGGCATTTCAATCCTCCTGTTGGTATCGATTGTGCCTTCACCATACCGTAGTCTGTCGTCCACCGCTTTGTCCTGCTTGCCATCCACTGTGCTCAGATTGCGATCCGACATCACCCCTGCCGGCGATTTGCCGCGCCTGCGGTACTCGCTCGCGCTCACCCCGAAGGTAGTGCGAAACGCCCGGGCGAACGCCGCGGAGTCGGAGAAGCCGCAGTCAAGCGCAACCTCGGTAACCGCCCGTTCGCGGTTGGAGAGCAGCAATCGGGCCGCCTTCTCGATGCGCAGCCGCTGGATGAACTGCCCCGGCGTCTCGCCCACCCGGGCAAAGAAGACGCGGTGGAAGTGGTACTTGGAGAAGAGCGCAACCTCGGCCAGCCGTTCCAGTGGCAGCGGATGTTCGAGATTGGTCTCGATGAAGTCCATCACGCGATTGATGCGCCGCACGTACTCGCGCTCGGTTGCGGTCATGGCGCAGTATACCACGTCGCCTGCAGGGAGCGGAGCACGCTCACCTCGGGATAGACCACGAAGGCGTCAAACTGCCGGGCGGGTATCGCACGCACCGGCGAGAACCCGTACGAAACCAACATGCGTCGATCGAAGGCGGGATGGTCGAGGGGGAGGAAGACCGCCGGGATCTCCCCGCCGCCCGCTGCGGCGCCGGCCGCATCCGCGATGCGCCGCGACAGGTTGTGCTGCGGCAGCTCCGCCAGTGGGCGCATCGGTTGGGGATTCTGGTCCCGGGAGTGCCGAATCCGTTCGCCGCGCATCCCGAAGAAAGCGATTGAGCAGAACCCGCTGTGGGAGCCGGGTTCTGCGCCCTCGGTGAGCTGCGGATTGCGCGCCAGGTACTCGCCGAGCCACTCCTGTCGCGTGCCCATGAACCGCTGCCGCTGGGCGTGGAACATGCCGGTGTTCACCGTGACCATGTCGTTGTCCGACTCGTCCAGGATTGCGTGCACCAGATCGATCATGATACGCTCGCGATCCGCGACGTCCCACTGAAGCCGCAGCGCGAAACTACGGATCTCGATCTCCAGAGTCTCCCGCAGCCGGTGGAACCAGCGGTCGCCTGCGCGATCGCGCAGGGCAGCCCCGACACCAGGCTCGGCGGCCGCGTCGGTGGCGTCCATCAGGCGGGCGGATCTTTCCAGCGCGTGTAGCGCGTCGAGGTACTCCTCTTCGTAGGGATCGAGCGCGAGGACGGCCGTGATCTCGGCCTCCACCGGCGAGAGATCGGTCTCCCGCTTCATCATCTGCAGCGATGTCCGAAACGCGGTCGGGTTGTGATTCATGTCGATGTAGCGAAACCGGATTCGCTCGGAGGGAGGGAGCGTCGCGTTGAACGCCCGTAGGCCGATCAGATAGGTTTGATTCATTCGCGCCACCGAAGGCGGCGGATCGTCGCGCCGGCCGCGCACGTAGTCGTCCACCGCCCAACCCGAGGCGTGCGACAGCTCTTCGGCAAACCAGCGCAGGCCGTGCGGGTGCAGTTCCTGCAGCAGAAGCACCACGAAGTCCTGATGCTCCTGCACGTAGTGCGACTCGCCGAACAGGACGAGGCGGTGCGACCGAAGCGCTTCCACCAGTTCGGACGGAACGGTTTCCGGGTTGAAGAGGCGGGCGCGCGTTGCGATTGCGTCGTCGACTGCGGATCCGGCGCCGGGCGACGTCACACAGGCGGACGTCCACACCAACAGCGCGATCGCGACGGCGGTGGCTCGCGCCATGGAGCGAAAGAATAGCCGCATGCGGATGATCATACGAGGTGCCGCCGACTCCGGCAAGAGACTCTCCAGTCTTGCGCCGTGGTTCGATTGGTCGTCGTATTATCCTTGTAAAAAAGGGCATCCCCATGTACGAATTGCAGGGATTATCGATAAGATGAGTGATTGCGTAACACCATGCTGGAAACCTCTAGGACTTTCTCTCCATCGAGTTTCGCAACCGGATGGTACAGAGTTTGCTATAGCTATAGAAGTACCTGCAGTGGTCGTGGAGGGCACCAATGAACACTGAGCAACGATCTGCAATTCTGGTAGTCGGCGGCAGTGGTGTGGTGGGCCGCCACGTCTGCCGTGAGGTGATCCGCACCCTCGGCCCGGATGCACTGGTGGTGGGCGACCATAAACCAGAGCGGGGCCGCGAGTTCGCGGTGTCGTTTGGCCCCGGGGTGCGCAGTGTCGCAGTCGATGTCGACCGACGGGAGGCCGTTGAACAGGCGCTCGATGAAGCGGCAACCGTGGGTGCGGTGATCGTGACCGCCCGGCAGCGCGAGCCAAACGTGCAGATCGTCTGCACCAATCGGGGCATCCACAGCGTAGACATCGTGCCCGATACTCCCGCCATCAACTCCACCGTGCACGGCCTGTGCGGTCTGGTAGCAGCGGGTCTGATTCCGGGGCTCTCGGGGCTGATGGCCCACCACGTCCTGGAGGAGATGACGACTGCAGGTGTCCCGACCACGGAGCAGCTGCTTCACGTTTCGTTGTTGCAACGCAAAAATGGAACCGCGGGACCAGCGGGCATCGTGGACATGCTCGGCATGTTCGCTCAACCGGTGCGCGACGGAGACCGGGAAGTCCCGGGATTCACGCGGACCCGCACCGTACCCTTTCCGCTGCCGTTTGGGGAACGGAAGGTCCGGCGTGTGGCGTTTCCGGAGGCCGGTGACGTGCAACGCCGCTTTGGGGTGGCGAGCGCATCGTACTGGACCGCTTTTGACGACAACGGCTTCAACCGCCTGATTTCCGCGGCCAACCGGCTGGGCCTGCTGCGCCGCCTCAATCGCCCGGGGCGCAGCGGGCAACCCGGCGGCAGGATCCTTCGGGCGCTCATCGCCCGCGAGAAGCGCGTCCCTGCGCACGTGGAAGAAACGGTGGCACTCACCGCGGAAGCGGGTGGCCCCGGGGGTGAGCGCGTGGCAGCAGTGCGCCTGACCGCACCATCAGACTACACCGGTACCGCGATGGCCGCGGTTGCCATGGCACGGGAACTGATCACCCGTGGAAGCCCGGATTACGGGGTGGTATTTCCCTTCGCGCTCTTCACCCTGGAACAGATCGTGACCCGGGTGGGCTCCCCCGAGTTGCAGGTGTGGTATGAATAGCGTGAAGGGCGGCCATTGGTGACCGAACACGTTCACCCGCGACCCCAGGACAGCTGCCTCAGAACCCCAGCTCAATCAGCCACTGCGCCAGTTCCGCCTCCCGCGCCTTGTGCGCGTCGCCGTTCCCGTCCGCGGACCACGCGCCCAGACGCTTCTCGGCCACGATTCGGCCGTCCATCATGAAGAGTACCCGCTCGGTGCGGGAGGCCACCTTCACGTCGTGGGTGACCAGCATCACCGTAGTTCCTTCGCGGTGCACGCCGCCGAGCAGGTCCATGATTTCGCCTGAGGCCCTGGAGTTCAGCGCGCCGGTTGGTTCGTCGCCAAAGATGATGTCCGGCGTGTTGATCAGCGCCCGGCAGATGCCGA
>REDM01000125.1 GCA_007693485.1 Spirochaetaceae bacterium | reverse complement strand
AGCAGCTGAAAGAACAGGTGACCATCGTTATTGTCACCCATAACATGCAGCAGGCAACCCGGGTCAGCGATTACACCGCGTTCTTCTACGTCGGCGAGATGGTCGAGGTGTCGAAGACGTCGGTGATGTTCTCGAATCCTCGAGAAGAACGAACGAGGGAGTACCTCGCCGGAACGTTCAGCTGACCGATCGAAGGTGCACGGCTTCCGGGTCCCCGCCGGTGGTGGAATCGGGCGCTCTGTGGTAGAAGAGAGCGATGCAGGCATTGTTCAATCTCTCAGCAATTGAGGCGTCGCTGATGCAGTTTCAGACGGCCTTTCCCTCTATCAACGATCGTCTTGCGATGCGGCGGGAGGAGCTCACCGTGGGGATGGTGCACCACATCGTGATAGCGTACGACTTCCTCAATTCGCTTCTGGCGAAGGAGATGGATCTCTTCACTCCCGCGGGGCTGCACGCCCTGCTCGAATTGAACCACATCGTGCTGTGTGGAACAGACCGAGACACCCGTGCCCAGTACTATCAGCATCTGCAGGAGACCCGAAACAGCTTTCTGAGCAAGATCAAGCCGATCAAGGAGTGGGTGTTGAAGAAGCGCACAGAGAAGGACGCGTATGCGCTGGCGACCGGCTTTTATTCGCGACAGCTGAGCCGGCCACAGCTGTTTCTCGAGGGCAACCATCGAACCGGCAACATCATTCTCAACTACCTGCTTATCAGCAAGGAATCCGCACCGTACATCGTCAGCGTCGATGACGCGCACACCTATCTCGATATCTCTGGTGACATCAAGTTCACCGATAACGACAACACCCTCGACACTGCGCTTCGCATGCCGGGCCATCGAAAGCGGTTTCGGGCGTTTCTGAGGGAGCGCGTAAGCGACGGCTTTCTACACGGACCGGAGAACGCGTCATGAGCACGTGGTCCGGTCTGCCGCAGGGGTTTGCCATTCTCACTGCACTCGGTGCGCTTGGGGTGTTTTTGCTGGGTTACCGTGAGATCACCTCTGTTTCGATGCGATGGATCGGCGCGTGGTTTCGCCGATGCGCCGCCGACGAGCATTCCGGACGCCTGCGCGGACTGGGTCTCGGTGGTCTGGTAGCCGCTGGAGGCTCGAGCGCTTCGGGTACGGTTGCGCTGGTGACCATGGTAGACAGCGAGGCGGTCCCGCCGCAGCGGGCGCTCTGGCTGATGGCCGGGATCAACCTGGGCGCCACCACGGTACCGTGGCTGATCGGTCTTATCGGGTTTCGCGCTGCGCTCGCCGTTCCCGCGCTGCTCCTCATGGCCGTATCTCTGCCGTTCCGTCTCAGCGGTAGCCTCCGGCGCTACACGTATGGCGATCTCATCGCGGGGCTGGCCCTGGTTCTGCTTGCGCTTGATCTGATGACCGGGCGCCTGGCCGTAGTGGCCGACTCGCGTTGGATGATCGACGCATTTGGCGGCGTGGTGGGCGGCGGTTTGGCCGGTGGAGGGGCTATTGCGGGGGGGCTCCTTCTGGGGGCGGTGATCTCATCGATTATCCGTTCATCCGTGGGAACCGTTGTGCTGGCGATGGCGCTGATGGCACGAGGGTGGTTGCCTGCGGAGATGGCCGCGTCCGCGGCGGTGGGAAGCACCTTCGGGCTGACGGCCATCGCCGCACTCACGGCGAGAGGGCTCGGAGGCGAAGCACGGAGGGCGGCGTTTCTGCACGCGTGCATCGCGGTAATTTCGGCGCTGGCCGGCGCGGTGGTGGTGCTTGCAGTCTACTCCCGGCCCTCCGACTCGGTACTGCTGGTCTGTGCTGCTCACACGCTGACCCAAACGTTCGGCACGCTCTGTGTACGCCTGCTTGAGAAGCCGCTGTTTGCGATGGGCGCTCGGCTCGTTCCCGTCCCACCACGACTTCCCGCCGAACCGCGGCGCCTCCATCCGCTGGCGCCGACGATGCCCGAGTCGGTCAACGCAAACCTTCTGCTGACCCAGGCGGCGCTTGCCCGAACGGCGGGGCAGGCTCTGGAAATGTTGATGATCGTGATGAACGCGACCCAGATTGACGACGACATCGACGGCGCAACCGAGCGCACCATTATCCTGCGGTTGGCGGTGAAAGACTCTGAAGACGAAATCTCTGCTTCTCTGACCCGAAACATGCAGCTGCCGTGCAGCCGCGCCCAGGCGGAGCGGATTCACCAGCAGCAGCGAATCGCGCAGGAGCTCTCGCTCATTTCCGATGACTGCTACAAGACCATGCGTCTGCTCGAGCGAAGCTACCGCAAAAATTACCGGTTCCATCAGGAGAGCCGTGAGGAGCTCTTCGCGTTTACCGCGCAAATCATGGACTTTCTCAAATATACCGCGGACTACCTCGCAGACCGAATCGAGACGCCGGACTGGGAGCTCGCCAGTCAGATGGAGAATCAGGTAGACGCAGTGCGCAACAAACTGAAAAAGCGGTCGCGCAAGACCCTGGAGCGCGAAGACGACGCCGACATCCGCGGGGAGCTCGCATTCATCGATATCGTGGCGCACCTCGAGCATGTGGGCGACCGCTGTCTGACCATCTCCGATACGGTGCGTCGTCTGTCGCGCGGGACGGACCGGTAGGCAGCGGCCCGCCGCTTGGTGACATTCTTTTGCTTGCAGCCGGGCGGGAAGTGAAGTATTCTCTCACCACGCCATGAATGAACGAGACCTACTGATCAGCGAGTACCGGACCAAGTTCGGTGCGGAACCTGATGCGGCCGTCCGCTCGCCGCTGCGGGTCTGTCCGCTGGGGGCACATGTCGACCACCAGGACGGTGTTGTGACCGGGATGGCGCTCACCGAGAGCGTCAATCTGGTCTTCGGGGCCGCAGATGACGGCTACGTCCGCGTGCAGAGTCGTGACTTCCCCGACGAGGAGTACTTCCACATCGACCAGGTGCCGGAGATGGTACCCACCTTCTGGGGAAACTACCTCCGCGGTGCGGTGCTCTCGCTGCAGCGGAAGTACCGACTTACCCGCGGCATTCGGGGCGTCATCCGGGGCCGGTTGCCGATCGGGGGCTTGAGCTCATCCGCGGCCGTGACGACGGCCTACCTCATGGCGCTTTGCGCCGCCAACGAACTGGACGTGGAACCTCAAGACCTGATCCGGTTCAGCCACTGGGTGGAGCGTGAGTTCATTGGCCTTAACAACGGCATTCTCGATCAGTCGGCCAACATCCTGAGTCTCGACGGGCAGTTGATGCTCATGGACTGCCGCAGCGAAACGTTCGAGATGGTGCCCCGTTCCTCCATGATGCCGCCCTTCGAGGTGGTGATTGTCTACTCCGGCATCAGCACCACGCTCATTCAAACCGACTACAACAACCGCGTCGATGAATGCAAGGTGGCCGCCTGGCTGCTGCAGGAGACCGCCGGCCTTCCCGTGACGCCGTTCCGCGACGTGAAGCTGCGCGACATCCCGCGGGAGCACTACCAGCAGCACCGCGCAACCCTGCCGGGACGGTTTCGACGCCGGGCGGACCACTTCTTCTCGGAGCTCGATCGCGTGGAGTCCGGCGTCGCGGCGTGGCGCGAGGGCGATATCTCCCGTTTTGGCGCCGCCATGTTTGCCTCCGGAGAGAGCTCGATCCGCCAGTACGAGAGCGGCTGCCCGGAGCTGATTACCATCTACGAGACGCTGCGCGAGAGCGAAGGGGTCTACGGTGCCCGGTTCAGCGGGGCGGGGTACCGCGGCTGCTGCATCGGTCTGATCGACCCGGCACATCGGGACTCGATCAAGGCGCGCATGGATCGCGTCTATCCGGTGCGGCATCCCGACTTCGCCGACATTTACCGGGTCTTCTTCAGCGCCACCGCCGACGGTGCCCGCGTGGAACCGGTGTGATGCGGAAGGTCCGTGCATGACGGTAGTAGTGCTCGCAGCAGGCTACGCCACGCGTCTCTATCCGTTGACCCGCGATCGCGCCAAACCGCTGCTCGAGGTTGCAGGGCGCACCATCATCGACCGCATTCTGGACAACGCCCTGCAGATCCCCGAGGTTTCCCGAGTGGTGGTAGTAACGAATGCCCGATTCGCCGAGCAGTTCCGCGTCTGGGCGGCGGGCCGCCGCGTCGTACCGATCACCGTACTGGATGACGGAACCACGGATAATGCCAATCGCCTCGGCGCCCTCGCGGATCTGCGCTTCGCGGTGCGAGAATGCTCAATCACCGAGGAAGCGCTGGTGGTGGCGGGAGACAACCTCTTCGACTTCGCGCTCGCGGATTTTGCCACCTTTTTTGCGGCGGTCGGCGCCGACTGCATCACCGCGCACCGCCTTCCCGACGTAGAGCGCCTGCGGCGAACCGGCGTGGTGGAGCTGGCCGAAGACGGCCGGGTGCTCTCCTTCGCGGAAAAACCCGAGGAACCCGCTTCCGAGTGGGCGGTGCCGCCGCTCTATCTCTACCGCGCCGAGACCCTTGGTCAGCCGCTCGATGAATTTCTCAAGAGCGGAGTCAACGCCGACGCTCCCGGCGCCTTCATCCCGTGGCTCCTGCAGCGGCAGCCGGTCTTCGCGTATCGCTTTGAAGGCGACCGCCACGACATCGGCAACCCCGAGAGCTACGCCCGCGTCGACGCGCTGTTTCGGGCGCGCGAGGGGCTCGCGCCGGGCTGAGGCAGGCTGCCGCGACCCCGCAGAAGCTCTCGAGCAGTGCTGACCGCACGTTGACTGCGTGCACCGCTGGGATTACCATACCATAATGGCAGAGTATCACGCATATACCGCACGAAGCATACATCGGCATCCCTGCTGGCAGAAGCTCGCGCCGGAGCTGCGCGAAGCGGTTGAGGTGGTGTCGCACGTGCTTCCGTTTCGAGTAAACGACTACGTTCTTGACCGGCTCATCGATTGGTCGCAGGTCCCGGACGATCCCATGTTCCAGCTCACCTTTCCGCAGCGCGGAATGCTCGCCCCGGCCGACTACGAGTCGATCGCGCGGCTGTCCCGAGATCCTGATCGAGCCGACGAGCTGTCGAGCGAGGTTCGTCGCGTGCGACTCAGCCTGAACCCGCATCCCGACGGGCAGCTCGAGCTCAACGTTCCGCTCGTCGAGGGAGAGCCGATTCCCGGTTTGCAGCACAAATACGCCGAGACGGTGCTCTTTTTTCCCGCCGCCGGTCAGACCTGCCACGCCTACTGCACGTTCTGCTTTCGATGGCCACAGTTTGTCGGCATGCCGGAGTACCGGTTTGCTGCGCGGGAGACCGATGAGCTCATTGCCTATCTCAGTGACCATACCGAGGTCACCGACCTTCTCCTGACCGGGGGCGATCCCATGGTCATGACGACCGATGTGCTCCGCCGCTATGTCGATCCGTTGCTGGAGGCCGAACTCCCGCATCTGACCTCAATTCGCATCGGCACCAAGTCCATCAGTTACTGGCCCGCCCGCTACGTGACCGATGATGACGCCGACGACCTGCTGGCGCTGTTTCGCCGCATCGTCGCATCGGGCCGGAACCTGGTGGTCATGGCGCATATCAATCACCCGCGGGAACTCTCTACCGAGCTCGCGGTGACCGCGGTGCGGCGTATCCGGGACACCGGTGCCCAGATCCGCACCCAGTCGCCGCTGGTGCGCCACATCAACGACGATCCGGCCGTGTGGGCCGAGCTCTGGCGGCGTTGCGTTCACCTGGGCATCGTCCCCTACTATTTCTTCGTGGAGCGGGATACCGGTGCCCGAGACTACTTCTCCGTCCCTCTGGTGGAGGCGTGGCGAATCTTCCGGGAGGCCGCTCAGACGGTCTCCGGTCTCGCGCGGACGGTCCGGGGACCGAGCATGTCCACCACCGCGGGCAAGATCGAGCTGCTCGGCCCCGCCATCGTGCACGGGGAGCGCTGCCTGGCGCTTCGGTTTCTCCAGGGCCGAAACCCAGACTGGACCTACCGGCCATTCTTTGCCCGTTACAGCGAGACGGCAACGTGGATCGACGAGCTCGAGCCCGCCTTCGGCGAGCCCGAGTTCTTCTTCATGCCGCAGCTGCGGTCCATGATGACCACCAATCCCGCCACCAGTACCGGATCGCCGGCGATTTCTGGTCGACAATAGCACCAAACCGTACTATACTGCGGAAACAGTTGCATGCAACTAATCAGGGGAGGCAGTCGCATTGCCCTCAGTGCCGAATGACCGTCGCGTAACGGTCTATGACATTGCCAACCATCTCAACATGTCGGCAAGCACGGTGTCGAGGGTACTGAATAACTCGACGCTGGTTGGCAGCGAGACGCGAGAGCGGATCCTCCAGGCTGCAGACGAGCTGGGGTACCTCCGTCGACGGATCCGGCGGCACGGAGGGCGCACCATCCTCAACATTGCGCTCTTCCTTCCGTACGGGGGGAACAATTACGTTCACCTCTTCTACGACGCCGCGGAGTTCATCCATGCGCTCGACGAGGGATTTGGCGACGTGCGGGCCAACATCGTCTCGGTGGTCAACGGACCCGACGTGCAGATTTTTGATCAGAAGAAGCTCGGCGATATCGATGCGTGCGTCTTTGGCTTCACCTCGCCACGGCCCGAATCCCTTGCGGTCATTGAAGAGCGTGCGATTCCCGTGGTCTTGATCAACCGCACCGACCCAAAGCGAAACTACGTGGTCTCCGATCACGCCGGGGGGATGGCGCTGCTGCTCGATGAGCTCGTGGCCGGTGAGCCGGAAGTGCGTCCCTGCTACCTCGGGTTCCCGGTGATCCCCCAGGTCTCCGAGCTGCGGCTCCAGGGGCTGATTGCGGCGGTAAAACGGCGAGGGGTCACGTTTGGTCGGGATGATGTGGTCAACGTCGAGCAGCTCAGTCAGATCACGCCCGCGCTGATCGAGCGGCTGCTGGGGCAGGGGTATACCGCCCTGGTCTGCTTCAACGACGTGCTCGCGGTCTACACCTACCAGTGTGCCCTTGGTATGGGTCTGCGTGTACCACGAGATTTCTCTCTGACCGGGTTTGATAACTCCCCTGTCCGGAGTCTGATCAGCGAACCGATCGTCTCTGTCGATCTCGCGGTTCCCCAGATGGGATACCACGCCGGACGGTGGCTCCGCGATGCAATCATTGAAAAAACGTTGACCTCACTGCACCTTCACCTGCCGGGCGACCTCGTACCCGGGACCACGGTTCGGGGTACATCACCCGCCGGGAATACCACCAAGGAGTCTTGAATGATCGCACTTGATGCCACGCTCACCCCAGTCGACCTGCAGCCCGCACTGGACCGCTTCTTCTCCGTCTGCGCCCCCAAAATCGACCGGCTCAACAGTCGGTGGAATGCCAAGGACGGAACTCCGGTCTTCACCATTGAAGGGCGATACACCTCTCGCGGTTGGACCGAGTGGACGCAGGGTTTTCAGTTTGGAAACGCCATCTACCAGTACGACGCCACCGGAGATGAGAAATTTCTGGAGATGGGACGAAAGGCGACCGTGGACCTGATGGCAACCCACGTCAGCCACATCGGCGTGCACGACCACGGCTTCAACAACGTCAGCACCTACGGGAACCTGATGCGGCTGATGAGCGAGGGGCGCATCCCTGAGAACCAGTGGGAGCGCGAGTTCTACCGGCTCGCTCTCAAGGTGTCTGGAGCGGTTCAGGCTGCGCGCTGGACCCCGATCGCCGACGGACTTGGCTTCATCCACTCGTTCAACGGCCCTCACTCGCTCTTTTCGGACACGATCCGGTCGCTGCGGGTTCTCGCGCTGGCTCATCGATTTGGCCACGTGCTGATGGGGGAGCAGGACACCCGCATCCCCATGCTGCAACGCCTCCTGCAACACGCCGAGGCAACCGCTCGGTACAATGTCTACTTTGGTGAGGGTCGCGATAGCTACGATGTGCGCGGGCGGGTGGTCCACGAGTCGATCTTCAACACCAACAACGGAGTATACCGCTGTCCCTCCACGCAGCAGGGCTATACGCCGTTCTCCACCTGGACGCGCGGACTGTCCTGGGTTCTATCCGGTTACGCCGAAGAGCTGGAATTTCTGGACACGCTTTCTGATGCCGAAGTCGCCGCCGCCGGATGCTCGGCGCTTCCCACGCGTGACGCTGCGATCGCCCGGTTTCTGGAAACCGCCACGGCAGCAGCGGATTTCTTTATTGACAACACCCCAACCGACGGCGTTCCCTACTGGGACACCGGAGCACCGGGACTGGTTCACCTGGGAGACTATCTCAACCGGCCGGCCGATCCGTTCAACGGTCACGAGCCGGTGGACAGCTCGGCTGCCGCGATCTGCGCGCAGGGCTACCTCCGTCTGGGACGGTTTCTCGCCGCCCGTGGAGACGGGGACGCCGCGTCGCGCTATACCCAAGCCGGGCTCACCATCGTGCGGACCCTGCTCGCCGAACCCTACCTCTCACCCGATCCCAACCACGAGGGTATTCTCCTGCACTCGATCTATCACCAGCCCAACGGATGGGACCACGTGCCGAAGGGGCACGCGATCGCAAACGGCGAATCGTGCATGTGGGGCGACTACCACCTGATGGAGCTGGCGGTCTATCTGAAGCGGCTTGCCGGCGGTGCGCCCTACCTCACCTTCTTTGCGGTGTAGCGCGAGGATGCGGCCGTGAAGAAAACGCCCACCGCAGAGAGAGCCTGAATGACCGGACGTGAACGGAACATCCTGCTGCTGACCGTCGTGGCGCACGCCCTGGTGCATATTTTTGACGGAATGATTGCGCCGCTGATTCCGCTTCTGGTACGCGAGTTCAACACTGACTTCTTCCGCGTCGGGATTGTGGTCTCGATGTTCTCGATCCTCTTCGGCGCAGGGGCCCTCCCGGCGGGCCTCATCGCGGATCGTCTCGGCCCGCGCCGGCTCATCAGCGCCTATCTCATCGGCGCCGGAGTGCTGTTTCTGGCGGTTGGTGCCGCGGGAGGATTGTGGGTCTACGGCGCGCTGATGGCCGGGGCCGGCCTCTTCTGCAGCACCTACCACCCGGCGGCAAATACCCTGATCGGCAAGGAAATTTCCGAGCGGGGAAACGCGTTTGGGATTCACGGCATTGCGGGAAGTCTTGGGACCGCGGCAGCACCGGTGATCGTTGCGTGGATGGGAAGCCGGGCAGGGTGGCGTGCCCCGCACATGATGTTTGGTGCGATTGCCGTCGGCGTGGGACTGCTCTCGCTGCGACTCCCGGTCCGCGCTCCCGACGCAGTTCGCAGCCGCGTTGCGGGTCCGTTGAAGTCCTACGCACCCGCGCTCTCGCTGGTGGCCTTCTATCTGGCCGCGGGCATTCTGGGCCTTGCCTACCGCGGCACCATGACCTTTCTTCCCGCCTTCATGGGCGAACGGATCGTGGTTGCCGGCGTTGACTCGGTCACCACCGGGGGGTTGATGGCCACGCTCACGCTGCTGTCGGGAGCCGTTGGGCAGTACATCGGTGGGCGTCTGACCGACCGCATGGCTCCCGAGCCGCTCTACGTGGTGGCTCTGGTGGTGTCTACGGTGTTTCTGTTTCTGGTGCTGATCGGGACACCGATCATCCTGGTGGTATCCGCCGCCATCTTTGCGCTGTTCTATTTCGCCGTCCAGCCGATCCAGAACGATATTCTCGCGCGCTACGTCGCACCCGACAGTCTGGGTGCCGCGTACGGGCTGCACTTTCTGGTGGTATTTGGAGCCGGTGCCTTTGCCGGGGCGGGTGGCGGCTACCTTGCCGACCGGTTTGGGCTTGCGGCGGTTTTCGTCGCGACGCTGGTCTGCTTTGGTGTCTCCACCGTGCTGATTGTAGTAGTGGCGGCGCTTCGTGGGCGAGTGGTGGTCCCCATCGAGTAAGAGACTCCGCGAATACGGAGCCCGAGAACTTGGTGCGATTCCACAACAATTTCGTTTGACAGCTTTCGGAAACCGGGTTAGGATTGTTGCATGCAACTATTATGCGGCGGAGCGTGAGGGTTCGTCGCACCCCGAGGGCGGGCAGCCCTCAAAAAAGGAGAGAAATTATGAAACGACTGGTATTGGTTCTGGTTGTCGTGCTCATCGCGCTTCCGCTCTTTGCCGGCGGACAGCAGCAGCCGGGAGCTGCAGCGCAAACGTTTGAGGCTACCTTCGCGCACGTTGTTCGCCCGACGATCGCAAAGGGGCAGGCTGCCGACATGTTTGCCGAGATGGTCGCGGAGCGCTCCGGCGGACGCATCACCATCAACGTCTTCCCCGATTCGCAGCTCGGTAACGACCGCGAGATCACCGAGCAGATGCAGCTGGGAGACATCGAGTTTAACGCGCCGTTTACCGGTGTTCTGCCCGCCTTCGTCGCACAGACGCAGCTGTTCGACCTGCCGTTTGTCTTCCCCGACTCCCGCGCGGTGTACGACGCCATGCACGGTGAAGTAGGTGACATTCTCGACCAGTATCTACTGGATCAGGGACTGCGCGTACTTGGGTACTGGGCCGGCGGATTCAAGCACATCACCAACGGCGTGCGCCCGATCCGGACTCCCGCGGACATGGCCGGCATGCGGATTCGCGTCTCGCAGAGCCCGCTTCTGATTGCGCAGATGCGTGCGCTCGGTGCGAGCGGAATCGACATTCCCTTTGCCGAGCTCTACACCGCCCTGCAGCAGGGGACCGTTGACGGACAGGAAAACAGCCTCGCCAACATCTACACCCGCCGCTTCTACGAGGCCAACCAGTACATGACGCTGAGCGGCCACGGCTATCTTGGCTACATCTTCCTGGTCAGCGAGAGCTTCTTCCAGCAGCTTTCCCCCGATCTGCAGCAGATTGTGGTGGACGTTGCCCGCGAAGTGGGTGAGTGGCAGTGGGACGCCGCGATCGCGGAAGACGAAGAGTTTCTCGCACAGATCCGAGCAACTGGTACCAACGTAATTGAGTTGACTCCGCAACAGCGACAGGCGTTTATTGACGCAACCCGTCCTGTGTACGAAGAGTTTGCCCGCACGGTGCCCGCGGGAGCTGAGCTCCTTGCGGCTCTGGAACGCGCAACCGCCCGTTAAGGCAGTTGATTCACGAGAAATCTCAGGGCGCGCGTTGGTATTCGACGCGCGCCCTTTTGGTATGCGGGCAGTGTCCCGACGATTCTGTTGCGGAATGGAGGAGCCCATGAGGCGTTTTCTGTTGTTTGTCGAGACCTACATCGCGGGCATTCTGATGATCGTGACGTCGCTGTTGATCTTTCTGCAAGTGGTTCTGCGCTACGTCTTCAGCTACTCGATCATCTGGGCCGAAGAGTTTGCCCGCTACGGTATCGTCTGGTTTGTTTTTTTGGGCAGCAGTCTGGCAGTCCACGAAGGGGCACACGCGTCGGTTGACGTGCTGATCAAACTGCTTCCGACGAAGGTGTACCGGGTGTTTGCAGCCCTCGCCATTGTAATCTCGATCGGGTTCACGGCGACGGTTGCCTGGTTTGGTATTCGCATGGTGATTCGCATTGCACAGATTGGCAACATTACTCCCGCACTGGGCATCCCCATGTACATTCCCTACCTGGCGATTCCCATTGGGAGCCTGATGATGACGTGGCGTTTCGCTGAGAAATTGATCGAGGCAATCAAGCCGGGCGGAGACGCGTCGGTTGGAAGAGGGGAGGGAAACTGAGATGCAGGTGCTCTTGCTGTTTGTGGTTCTGCTTGCGCTTGGTGTTCCCATAGCCGTTGCCACGGGGTTCAGTGCCCTGCTGTACATGACGCTGGAAGCCGGCCGAAGCTTCGGCGTGGTGATCCAGTCGATGTTCTCCGGTGTGGACTCGTTCGCCTTGATGGCAATTCCGTTCTTCATCTTTGCCGGTGATATCATGCTTGAAGGTGGCGTCTCCCGTCGGCTCATCGTGTTTGCCAAACGGCTGGTTGGCTGGACGGCCGGCGGTCTTCCGATCACGGGAGTGCTCTCCTCCATGTTCTTTGCCGCGCTGTCGGGGTCTTCCCCCGCAACCGTTGCCGCCGTGGGTGGGATCATGATCCCCTCCATGCAGGATGCAAAGTACACCAAGAAGTTTGCGGTGGGGCTGATGTGTGCCTCTGGCGCGCTCGGCATCATTATCCCGCCCAGCATTACGTTGCTTGTGTACGGGGTTGTTGCCGAAGAATCCATTGCCGCCCTGTTTCTGGCTGGACTCATGCCCGGTATCTTTATCGGGCTGGTGTTGATCATTGCTGCCTACATCATGGCGCGCAAGCAGCCCTACGTGAAGGATCCGTTTCCCACCTTGAAGGAAGTGCTGGTTGCCTTCCGCGACGCCCTCTGGGGTCTGGCCATGCCGCTGATCATCCTCGGCGGTATCTACCTCGGCGTCTTCACTCCAACCGAGGCCGCAGCGGTGGCCGTGGGATACAGTCTTTTTGTAAGTCTCTTCATTTACAGGGAGATCACCTTCCATGAGGTAATCACCAAGATTGCCAAGAAGTCGGTGGTGATATCGGCGGTAATCATGTACATCATCGCGAACGCCGAGATTCTTGGGCGCTACCTCACCTTTCGCCGCGTCCCCACCCAGCTTGCCTCCATCATCCTGCAGTACGCGGATACGCCGGTGATGGTTCTGTTGCTCATCAACCTGTTGTTGCTTCTGGTGGGAATGATCATGAGCCCGAGCGCGGCGGTGATCATCCTGGCACCGCTCTTTCTGCCGGCCGTGACGGCGATGGGCGTGCATCCGATTCACTTTGGCGTGGTCATGGTGGTGAACCTTGCAATCGGTATGGTAACCCCCCCGTTTGGTCTCAATCTCTACGTGGCTGCGGGGATTGGAAAGATGAGCGTCGCGCAGGTGACACAGGCGGTCTTTCCGTTCATTATTCTCTATATACTCGCACTGCTGGTGATCACTTTTGTTCCGGCCCTGTCGATGGCCATTCTGGGCTGACGGCGGTTCGCGAGAAATCGAGAATCGGAGGACGTACCACGAACCGCACGCGCGACGGGTGGTACCGATGGATGTTGTGGGGCCTGCTTGTCCTGCCCTACACGGTGGTCTATTTTCACCGGCTGTCGCTTGGGGTTCTCCGCCACGATCTGATGGCGGAGTTCGCCCTGAGTGCCACGGCGTTTGCCAACATCGGTGCCGCCTACTTTTATACCTACACAGTGCTGCAGGTCCCTGCAGGCATTCTCTCAGACTCGCTGGGCCCGCGGCGAACCGTCTCCGCCGCGGCGCTGATCACGGCCCTCGGGACAACCCTCTTCGCGCTCGCCGGGAGCGTGGGTATGCTCTTCCTGGGCCGGCTGGTGATCGGCATCGGTGTCTCAACCATCTTCATCGCAATCCTGAAGCTGCTGGCCGTCTGGTTTGACGAGGGCGAGTTTGCAACGCTTACCGGCCTGACGGCAGGAGTGGGCACGCTGGGCGGCATTCTTGCGCAGTCCCCACTCTACGCTGCCGCCGCGCGCTGGGGCTGGCGAACCAGTTTTCTGGCGGTTGCGGTCTTTGGCGCGGTATCGGCGGTGCTCTGCTTCGCGCTGGTGCGCGACAAGCCACCGGCAGGATCGGTACCCCCGGTTCACCCCGAGACCCACCTCTTTCGCGAGCTCGGTGCGGCGGTGCGCAATCGCAGGACCTGGCCTCCTTTTCTGGTTTTTGGCGGCGCGTACGGCGCCTTCATCGCGCTCTCGGGTACGTGGGGACAGAGCTACCTGGTGATCGGACTGGGTATCCCGGGGACCGTTGCATCGGGAATGCTCACCTGGTCGGTGATCGGCATGGCCGTGGGTGGGTTGGCTTTTGCCATGATCAGCGACCGTCTTCGATTACGACGAATGCCGATGATTCTCTGTGCTTCGCTCTTGCTCGTATGCTGGGTGCTTCTGGTGAGTGGTTGGGTATCGTCGGGCCCCGGGCTGCGCGCCCTGCTGATTGTGCTGGGACTGAGCTCCGGGGTAGTGCTGACCACCCTGCCGTGTGGCAAAGAGGTAAACCACCCGGCGTTCTCAGGATCTTCCACTGCGGTAGTGAACGTGGGCGGGTTTCTCGGCTCGGCGCTGGTACCGCTGATTATGGGGGGTATCCTCGATCTCGCTGCCCCGATGATGGGAGATGCGCAGGCCTATCGTCTGGTGCTCTTTGTGGGAGTTGCTTCGGTATCGGTTGCAGTGGTTGGCGCCTTTCTCATCACCGAAACGCGCTGCCGGAACGTCTATTTTGAGCTCAATCCCGCGAAACGCTGACCGTTTCGCGGGGTATGAGTTTCACTTCACATACGGAAACAGCATCAGGAAAGCGCGGGAACGTCGAGCCATGCACGCTTTTTCCAGCTCTCGAGACCGAGTTCGGCAAGCTGTACGCCTTTGGCGGCCTCAAGCAGATCCCAGGGGAAGGGGCTACCGTCGACGTGGTGCTTCAGAAAGAGTTCCCACTGAATCTTGAACGCGTTGTCGTAAGGGTCACGATCGGGCATCTTCGTCCACGACTCGTAGAAGTTGATGGGATTGGGGATGTCCGGATTCCAGACCGGTTTGGGGGTGGCCGCCTCGCTCTGGACAAAGACATCGCGAAGGCCCACCCACGCAGATCCTTCCGTGCCGTCAACCTGCAAACCCATGATCTCGTCGCGCCGCAACCGGATCTGCCACGAGGTGGTGAAGTGCACAAACACTCCGCTTTCCAGCTCAAAGGTGGCGATTGCGGTGTCTTCGGCGGTTGATGCGTACTCGTTCCCGTTTTCATCGATCCGTCGGGGCACGGTCACCGCTCCCACCGCGGAGATCGCCTTGACGGGGCCCAGGATGTTATCGACCACGTAGCGCCAGTGTGGCAGCATGTCAACAAATACCCCGCCGCCGTCTTCCTTGCGGTAGTTCCACGACGGTCGCTGCGCGGTCTGGTGGAAGCCGTCGAAAACCCAGTAACCAAACTCCATGCGCGCAGAGACGATCCGGCCAAAAAAGCCGGTATCCACCAGGTACTTCAGTTTACGAAGTCCGGGAAGCCACAACTTGTCCTGAACAACGCCGTGTTTGATACCCGCCGCTTTCGCTTCGTGGTAGAGGGCGAGGGCATCTGCGGTTGTCTCTGCGGTTGGCTTCTCGCAGTAGATCGATTTCTTCGCCGCGATGGCCTTGCGTACCGCCGGGACCCGCAGCTGGGTCAGCTGGGCGTCAAAGTAGATCTCGTTGGCGGGATCGGCGAGCACCTTGTCCAGATCCGTGGTGTAGCGCTTCACGTTGAACCGCTTCGCCAGGGCGGCAAGCTTTTCCTCGTTTCGCCCCATCAGGATCGGGTCCGGCATGACGGTGTCACCGTTGGCGAGGCGAACCCCGCCCTGCTCTCTGATTGCGATGATCGAGCGTGCCAGATGCTGGTTGGTTCCCATTCGTCCGGTCACGCCGTTCATGATAATGCCCACTGTTCGCTGCATTGATGGCTCCTATACGTGTGTTTTATACGCGTCGATGATTCGTTCCAGATAGACCGACTGATCCATGCTCCAGTATTGGGTTGAGAACACTTCCACTTCGATGAACCCGTCGAATCCACCCTGCTCAACGGCGCGGCGAAATCCGGGAATATCGATGCACCCGTCGCCCATGAGGCCGCGGTCGAGCAGGAAGTCCCGGGTGGGGGTGCGCCAGTCGCAGACGTGGAAGGCGTAGAGCCGGCCGGCGGCCGCGCAGCGGCTGATTTCGGCCATGGCGTTGGGGTCCCACCAGATATGGTAGACATCCACTGCGACGCCCACGTTGGGCTCATTGATGCGGTCGCAGAGGTCGTTTGCGCTCTGCATGGTGTTGACCGCGGACTTCGCGTCGGCGTACATCGGGTGAAGGGGTTCAATGGCAAGGCGCACACCGGCTTCGCGGGCTCGTGCCGCCACCGTCCGGATTCCCTCGACAATCTGGTCACGGGAGCGTTCGAGCGGCTGACCGGGGTCTGCGCCACACACCAGTACGATGAGCGGCGCTCCGATGGCTTCGGCTTCATCAATCGCGCGCAGGTTGTCGGCGATGGCGCGCTTGCGACCGTCGACGTCCAGCGCGGGAAAGAAGCCTCCGCGACAGAGACTCACCGTGGAGAGGCCCGCGTCGCGGATCATCGCACCGACGCGCTTCGGGTCACGGTTGGCAATCGCATCGCGCCAGACGGTAATCCCCGGAACTCCTGCGCGGGCGAACTGCTCCACCGCGATCTCGATGCTCCATGGTTTGGTTGTCGCCGTGTGAATGCAGAGACGGGAAAGGTCATCCATCGATCAAACTCCTTGGGAACGGTTGTTCCGTGCCGATTGCTAAAGACGCGACAGGTGAAACCCGCCGTCGGTGTAGAGCACGGCTCCGGTGGAAAAGGCGAGGTCACCACACAGGATGGCGCGGACCAGCTTGCCTACGTCCTCCGGGGCGCCCCACCGCTGCTGGGGTACCAGTCCTTCGGCGATGAGGGCGTCGTACTTGTCTTTCACCTTGGACGTCATGTCGGTGGCCATGATCCCCGGGCGTACCTCGTGGACCTGAATGTTCTCCGCCGCAAGGCGCACCGCCCAGAGGCGCGCGGCCATGGCGAGCCCGGCCTTGGAAATGCAGTACTCTCCCCGGGCAACCGAGGCGGTCTCCGCGGAGATGGACGATACAAAGACGACCTTGCGGCCGGTTTCGATTCGAGACGCAGGCGCCCCGCCCCCATCCATACCCAGCCAGCGGCGAACCACGGTCTGGGTGAGAAAGTAGGGGCCCGCCAGATTCACGTCCACCACGTGGTGGAAGGATTCTTCGGTCGCTTCGGTGATATCCAGTCGCTGCCTGGGTCCGATGCCAGCGTTGTTCACCAGGGCGTCGATGGTTCCAAATCGGTTCCATACCTCATCAACCATGCGGGCGCGATCATCGGCGATTCCGATGTCGGCCTGAAAGACGGCATACTCGCCGGAGCCAATCCGCTCACACTCCTCGCGGGTCTGCTCGGCCGCTTCGCGATTTCCCGCGTAGTTGATCGCGGCTGAGAATCCGGCACCGGCCAGCTGCAGGGCGATCCCTCGGCCAATCCCTCGGCTCCCTCCGGTAACCAGCGCCACCGGCGCTTTCGTGTCTGCCATCCTTGCTCTCCCGAATCGTGATCGATATTGTTGCATGCAACAAAAGAACTCCTTGTAGAGTACCCCCGGTTCCGGGGTCTGTCAAGGAAAATCAACGGTAGATTGGGAGCTGCAGGATGAGGCGGGTGGCGTTTTCCAGAACCAAAACAGCCGCCCCGACTG
>REDM01000035.1 GCA_007693485.1 Spirochaetaceae bacterium | reverse complement strand
AAGGACCTTCTGGATAAGGGCATTGCCGACCTGTCCGCCCTCCGGTTTCTGGTGCTGGACGAGGCGGATCAGATGCTGGACATGGGCTTCAAGGACGAGCTCGACGCGATTCTCGCGACCGCGAATCCGGCGCGCCGTACGCTGCTCTTCTCCGCCACCATGCAACCGGAGGTGGCCAGAATTGCCGCGACCTACATGAATAATCCCCACGAGATCGTTGCCGGCCGTCGGAACCAGGGGGTAGGAACCGTCACCCACTATTTCTATCGTGTCCACGCCCACGACAAGTACGAGGCGCTCAAGCGGCTGATTGATGTGAAGTCCGGCATGTACGCCATCATCTTCTGCCGCACCCGGGAAGGTGTGAAGGAAGTGGCGGCTCGACTCTCGCGGGACGGCTACACCGCCGACGCGCTGCACGGTGAGCTCGCCCAGGCGCAACGCGATTCGGTGATGGGTCGATTCCGGGAGGGCAACCCGTCGCTTCTGGTTGCCACCGACGTCGCTGCGCGCGGCCTTGATGTGGATAACCTGACTCACGTCATTCACTACGACCTTCCCGACGAGGTTTCTGCCTATACACACCGAAGTGGTCGGACCGGACGGGCGGGCAGAAGCGGTGCCTCGCTGGCGCTGGTGCATATGCGTGAAGGGCACCGGATTGCGCATATCGAGCGGGCAATTGGCAGGAAGATGGAAGAGGCGAGGATTCCGCGTGGGCATGATATCTGCGAGGCCCGGCTCATGGACCTCCTCTCCCGGGTGAAGGACGTGGTGGTGAACGAAGAGGCGGTGGGTCCGTACCTTCAGGCGGTTCGGGACTCGCTTGCCAGTCTTGACCGGGATGAACTGCTGCAGCGATTTATCTCGGTGGAGTTCAACCGGTTTCTCGAACAGTATGGCAGCGCTGAAGATATCAACCCGACGGTGAGCAAGGGCCCTCCGGAGCGAAGGGCGACGGGCCCCATGGTCTGCCTGCGCCTGAATGTGGGACGCCGCCATTCGGTACTCCCGCCGCAGATCATCGGAATGATCAACAAATCGACCGACTCCGGCGACATCCGCATAGGGCGGATCGACATCGACGCAAACTCAAGCGACGTACACGTCGACGCCGCCATGGCCAAGCGGGTGGAACAGGCGCTGAACGGCTACTCCTACCAGGGCATAACGATCCGCGTGGAACGCGGGGCCGACCAGCGTCCCTCCAAAGGAGCGGGCCGCGACGGGAGGCCATCATTCCGGCAAGACCGCCCGCCCGCCAGAGGACCGAAGAAGGGCTACAAGGGCAAGTCGGGCCGCAACAAGTAGGCTCTGCGAGGTTCCGACGGCACCGATCATCCTCCGAACAGCATCCGCGCGGTGCCCACCGGTGAGTGGATGGCGGTGCCACCGACGGTAGTTCCGAACAACGTGCCGAAGTGACGCACATCCCCGGTCATGAGAACATCGCACCGGGAACTGAGCGCCGTGGCAAGCACCGGTACGTCTTTCTCCGGCAGCGCGATACCCCGGACCGACGTCGGGAGCTTGAGTCGGGTGGGTACGACTTCCATGGAAGCGGTGATCTCGTGAAGGATGGCCAGTGATTCACTGCGATGGATGGAGATGTTGCGCAGCGCCTCATCGATGACGTAGCGGTTCACCACCACGGTGTGAGAGGCGTTCCGAATATCGTGAATCAGGCGACGTATTGCGCCGTTGGAGAAGGCAGCGGAGAACAGGATGTTGGCGTCGAGAAAGATGCGCATTGCTCAGGTGGACGATGAGTCATACCACGAATCCAGTTCTTTCTCGGACGCGGCAAACTCGTTCAGTTGATCCGCAGAGTAGACCTCCACCGGCAGAACCACCGCGGGACGCAGTAGGATACCTTCGTTGGTGGTTTCTGCGATCAGAAGCGAATCGGCGCCGATACCCATTTCTTTTCGCAACCTGGAAGGAAGCGTGATGGTTCCTCTGTCTGTTATTGCCAGGGTGAACTTCATGAGTACAGTATGCCGGGTTTACGGTAATTCTGCAATACCGATTTTCTGGTTCCGGTGTAGAGGGGAACCGACAGGTACAGGTTAGATCATAGACTATCGATACACCGTGAACGATTTTTGTTGCGAAAACGGTGTGAGATGCTACGATGACGCATACGGTATGAACGGAGGCCTCTATGTCATCGACTGCTGTCTATCCGCTGTTTATCAAGCAGGATGTCGACGGGTTCTGGGCGCTGTTCCAGAACAACCTGGCGAACTTTGCGTGGCTCGCGATCACCATGCTGGGCATGGGGTTCCCGGTGGCGATTGTATTCGGGCAGATGATTCCCGGCGCTGCGATCGCGGTGGCTGCGGGGAACTTCTACTACGCCGAGATGGCCAAGCGGCTCGCCATGAAGGAGGGGCGCTCCGACGTGACCGCGCTCTCCTACGGCCTCAGTACGCCGGTGCAGTTCATCTACATGGTGATCATCACGGGCGGCGTGCTTCGGGCAACCGACGGCAACCACCAGGTGGCGTGGCAGATTGCGGTTGCGGCGTGTATGCTTGGTGGTCTGATTGAGGTCTTCGGTGGGTTTATCGGCCGCTGGGTGCGAGCCTATCTTCCCCGCGCCGCGATGCTTGGAGCCCTGGCGGGGGTTGCCCTCACCTTCATTGCCGGCGAGCTCTTCTTCCAGACCTTCTCGGCGCCGGTTGTGGGCTCGGTTGTTCTGGTCATCATTTTGATTGGTATGGTTGCCAAGACCGCGATGCCCTTCAAGATTCCCACCGCGGTGCTCGCGATTGTGCTGGGCACGGTGCTTGCCTACGTCCTTGGCGTGGCCGACGTGAGCAGAATCTCCGCGGCAGCCGGCGACCTGGGATTCTTCTTCCCCCTGCCGACTCTGGCTGCGTTCCAGGGTTTCGGACTGTTGTTTGGTGAGTACTCCTACCTGCTGGCGGTAATCATCCCGATTTCGGTCTACAACTTTGTCGAGACGATGAACAACGTCGAGGCGGTCTCCGCACTGGGTGACGACTACGACGTGCGGGAAGCGCAGTGGGCCGACGGCGCGGGCACCATCCTGGGTGCGCTCTTCGGCGGAATTCTTCCCACCACGGTGTACATCGCCTCGGTTGGCTCCAAGGAGCTGGGCGCCGGGCGCGGCTACTCGGTGGCAAACGGTGCGGTGTTCCTGGTGGCGGCCACCTTTGGTCTGGTGGGTGCGGTCTCGCGCATCATCCCGATCCAGGTTATCGCTCCCATTCTGGTCTACGTGGGCGTGGTGATGGTTGCCAACGCCTTCATAAAGTCGCCGCACAAGCACGCTCCGGCGGTTGCGATCGCGATGATCCCCTACTTCGCCAACTACCTCGGGACCCGGATCAACCGCGGTGCCATTGACGAGGTCAACACCGGCGCGAACCTGCTCCACGGGATATCGCCGGCGATCATGCCGCTGACCCAGGGTGCGATGTTCACCGCACTCTGCTGGGGCGCGATCACGGTCTTCCTGATCGACCGGGACTACAAGAGGGCGTCGGTTGTTGGGCTCGTGATGGCGGCCCTTGCGGCGGTTGGTCTGATTCACTCGCCACGGCTTCAGATTCTGGGTGGCGGCCTGCAGAACGAGTTTGCCATTGGCTACGTGATTGTCGC
>REDM01000036.1 GCA_007693485.1 Spirochaetaceae bacterium | reverse complement strand
GCAGCTTGTTGCCGCGGAAGTTCCAGAGGAAGTCGAGGGAGCGCACCACGCGCGAACGGTCACCCGCAAGGTCGATTTCGTTTCCCACCTCGGCACCAATGCCCACGAAGACGGGACCATAGCCCTCCGAGCGCAGCGCATCGATCGAGAGGTCGGGATCGACACCGAAGCGGAACTCAACACCCGCCTCTTCAATAAACTCAATATCCCGTTCAATGGCCTCCACGGGAAGCCGAAACTCGGGGATGACGTTCCGCACCACTCCACCGGCGTGCGCCTCGCGCTCAAACACCGTCACCGAGAATCCCTCGCGTGCCAGAAAGTAGGCAGCCGAGAGCCCGGCGGGTCCCGCGCCAATTACCGCGCAGCGCGTCTGCCGTGCCGGAGCTTTTGCGGCATCGTGACGACGCCGGGCTCGAAACTCCTGATCACCCTTCTGGACCGCGATCTTTTTCAACTCACGGATGTTGAGGCAGCCGTCGTGGTCCAGGCGCGAGCAGGCGTACTGGCACTGATGGTCGCAGATGTGCGCCGTAATCGCTGGCAGGGCGTTGCGCTCGGCAATCAGCTCCAGGGCATCCGCGTAGCGCTCTTCGCCCACCAGGCGGATGTACTCCGGCACGTGCTGCCCAATGGCGCAGGCGGAGACGCAGGGCGCCTGGTAGCAGTCGGTAACCGGAAGCGTGCCGTTGATGCGCACCTCGTCGGTGCCGCGATGGCGCTTGTGCACCGTTGGATCGATCAGGGCGCGCTCCGCGAGCGTCCACAGCGCGTCGACGTCCACACCGGCCGACGGCCACACGCCCACCCCCTCGAGCTCGCGCGCGATCTGCACCTGCCGCGTGTAGCCGCCGGGCTTGAGAAGCACCGTACAGAGCGTCAGCGGGCGGATGCCGGTCCGAAGCACGTCGGCCGCGTTGTGAACGGTGATTCCGCCGCAGTAGGAAATGGGGAGGTCTCCGGCAAACTCGCGCGAGATGCGCGCCGCAACGTTGATTGAGAGGGGGTAGAGGGCGCGCCCGGAGAGGTACATCTGGTCGCCGGGGAGTTTTGCGCGCGTGTTGGTGACCGCAAGCGTGTTGGTCAGCTTCACGCCAAATCCTACCTGCCGATCGGACGCCGATGCGCGAAGCCGCTGCAGGATGGCCACCGCGTCGTCCCACTGCAGGTCGTGGGCAAAGCCTTCTTCATCGAGCGATACCGACTGGTAGCCCAGGCCGTCGAGCATGGTCCTGACGTCGCGAAGCCCAAGCAGCGTGGGGTTGAGCTTGACGAAGGTGTCAATCTGCTGGTCCGCGATCATGTGGCGACAGATCGCTTCGATCTCGTCCGGTGGACAGCCGTGCATGGTCGAGAGAGTAACGCTGGAGCAGAGCGGCTCCGCCGCGCGAGAGCGAACGCGGTCGAGGTGATTACCCGAGAGGGAGAGCCCGGTGCCGGCGAGCAGCGGGCGGATGGTCTCATCCAGTTGATCGATCATGCGTGCCACGCGGGGATCACCCTCGCGACCGGTCATGCGCGCGAGGTACTGCTGCATGCGCTCGCTCTGAATGCCCTCCATGTTGTAACCCACGCTCATGTTGAAGGCAAACGAACGTCGACCGGAGTCAGCCGCGAGGCCAAAGAGTTCCTCGAGCACGTGGAGGGCGATCCACGAACGGGCGTATTCGAGCCAGGCGTTATCGAGGCTCAGCTCGGTGGACCACTCCACGTTGTACGCCTCGTCGGCAGCGTCGATACACGGCTTGTCGATCTCGAGCGCATCGAGGATCTGGACGGTCTTGAGCTCGATGAAGCGGCTTCCCGTCAGGTAGGCCGAAACGATGTTCTGGGCGAGCTGGGTGTGGGGCCCGGCTGCGGGACCGAGCGGCATCTCCACGCGGTCGCGCATGATGTCGATTGCGCGCGCATCCGCCGCACGGTACCAGAGATTCTCCGGCAGGCCGAAGATCGACCGCCGGGCGCGGTACTCCTCACCTATACGGGCCAGAAGCCCTTCGAGCGGCAGCAGCCGCATGGCATCGGTCATGGTGGTTCCTCTCGAGCGCATTGTATCACCGAGGCGCCGATTGGGGTATGCGATTCGGTAGATTTTGCCCGATGTGGTGCCGAAATTGTGCTTTTTGCCGATCGCTCGCGCTTCTCAGCGCGCCGAGTTTCGACTATGATACAGGGCATGATCGTACGAAACGCCCTGCTCGCCCTCCCCGGCCGTGACCAGCCGGTACCCGGAAGCCTGCGCGTTGAAGGCGGCGTGATTCGCGCGATAGAGCCGGATCCGCGCGCCGGAGACGACCGCGAGATTATTGACGCCGAAGGCCTCCTGGTGCTTCCCGGCGCAATCGACCCCCACGTTCACTTTTTTGATCCCGGCTATACCCACAAGGAAGACTTCTACCACGGTACGGCAGGCAGCGCGTCCGGCGGGGTGACCACCGTCATCGACATGCCGGACACCTCGGAACCCGCTGCGATCGACGCGGCGCATATCGAGGCGAAGCGCGCAGAGGTGTCCAGGCGCGCAGTGATTGATTTTGGCTTCTTCGGCGGAATCTCCGGCGCGCTCTGCGACGACCGGCTCGAGCAGCGCATCGCCGAGATGGCTCCACTGGTTTGCGGTATCAAGACCTACGAGACCTCCGGCGCCGTACACTTCCCGCGCGTCTCGCACTACCAGTACACAAAGATTCTTCCGCTGACCCGCAAACACAACGCCATCGTGCTGGTGCACGCCGAAGACTGGGACTACGTGGGCAACGCCATGGCCGACGCACGCGCAGCGGGAGACGGGGGAATGGCCTTCTACCGTTCCCGGCCCGAAATCGCCGAGGTGCTCTCGGTCTTCTGCGTGACCGAGATCGCCGAGATGGTGGGTGCCCAGATGCACATCGTTCACCTCGGCGTGGCGCGCGCCGCCGAAATCGTTGCCGGAAGACGGTTCTCCACCGGAGAGGCGTGTCCGCAGTACCTGGAGTTTGACTGCACCGACTTCGAGCGCATCGGTGCTCCGCTCAAGATTACCCCCCCGGTGAAGGGACCCGAACAGAAAGAGGCGCTCTGGCAGATGCTGGCGGACGGGCGTATCGACTTTGCCGCATCCGACCACGCTCCGGGCACGGTCGAAGAAAAATCCACCGGCAGCATCTGGACCGACTACTCCGGTATCCCCGGCGGTCCGGTGCTCTTCCCCTACATCTTCTCCGAAGGCTACCGCGCCGGCCGCTTCGGCCTCGCCCGTCTGCTTCGCGTCTGCAGCGAGGCTGCCGCGGAGCGCTACCGCATTGCCGATCGCAAGGGCGCCATCGCGGTGGGACGGGACGCCGACCTGGTATTCGTGGATCCCGACGGCGAAACGGTGATCGATGCGTCGACATCGCTCTCCAAGGGGCGCGTCACTCCGTGGCAGGGGCGCAGGCTCACGGGCCGCGTCGAACGCACCATGGTGCGTGGACGCACCGTCTACCGAGCCGGCGAGGGAATCACGGTGGATCCGGGCTACGGTGATTTCCTGAAACCAACCCGTTGACGCCGTTTCGAAGAAATCGCGCAACAGCGAATCGATACAACGAGAATCGATACCAGAAGAGGAGAACAATTCACCATGGCGATGTTTGAACAGGTTCGGGAACGCGCAGAACGATACGCCGACGACA
>REDM01000120.1 GCA_007693485.1 Spirochaetaceae bacterium | reverse complement strand
GCCGGCTACCGGATTCCCACCCTCTGCCACATGGAAGGCCGCAAGCCGCTGGGCGCCTGCCGCGTCTGCGTGGTGGAGATCGAAGGCGCTCCCCGGCTGCAGGCCGCGTGCTCGACCCCCGCAACCGACGGCATGGAAGTGCGGACCAACACCCCTCGCGTACGGGAGGCACGGCGCACCGTGGTCGAGCTGCTGCTGAGCGAACACCAGGGCCTCTGTACCTTCTGCGATCGCGACGAGGATTGCGAGCTGCGCGACGTGGCCGGCACCCTCGGCATCCACGTGAATCGCTTTCGCGGAGAGCAGCCGACCCGCCGCTACGACAACTCAACTGCCGCCATCTACCGCGATACCGGCAAGTGCATCAAGTGCCGCCGCTGCGTGGCGGTCTGCAACGATGTGCAGGGCGTTGGGGCCCTCTTTCCCCAGGGACGCGGTTTTGACACCGTGATCGGTCCGGCCTTCAGCAAGGAGCTGTCCGAGGTTCCCTGCGTGCAGTGCGGCCAGTGTGCCGCCGTCTGCCCCGTGGGAGCGATCAACGAACAGAGTCACGTGAACGCGGTGTGGGCAGCCCTCGCCGATCCCTCCAAGCGCGTGGTTGTGCAGACCGCGCCGGCAATCCGCGCCGCCCTGGGTGAGTGCTTCGGCTTGCCACCGGGCACCCTGGTGACCGGCAAGATGGTAGCGGCCCTGCGGCGGATGGGCTTTCACGACGTCTTCGACACCAACTTCACCGCCGATCTCACCATCATGGAAGAGGGAACCGAGCTGCTGACGCGCCTCAAGGCAGCGCTCGCCGACAAGACCAAAACCCATCTGCCGATGTTCACCAGCTGCTCACCCGGATGGATCAATTTCGCCGAGTCCTTCTTCCCTGAGATCCTGCCCAATATTTCCACCTGCAAGTCGCCACAGCAGATGTTCGGCGCCCTGGCCAAGACCTACTACGCCGAGCGCATCGGCGTGGACCCCAAGGACATGGTAGTGGTCTCGGTGATGCCGTGCACCGCGAAGAAGTACGAAGCGGCCCGCCCCGAGATGCGCTCATCGGGCTTCCAGGACGTGGACTACGTGCTGACCACCCGAGAGCTGGGGCTGATGATCAAGACCATCGGCGTTGAATTCGCGGAGCTTCCCGACGAAGAGATGGACGCTCCGCTGGGGATCTCCACCGGCGCCGCCGACATCTTTGCCAACACCGGCGGCGTCATGGAAGCGGCGCTGCGAACCGCCTACGAGATCGTGACCGGCCGGGAGGTTCCCGCGGAAGGACTGCACATCGGCGCGGTTGCCGGCCTGGAGGGTGTGAAGGAAGCCTCCATCGTGCTGAACGATGTGGTGAAGGACTGGAGCTTCCTGGAGGGCGTGGAGCTGAAGGTGGCGGTCGCGCACGGCCTGCGCAACGCCCGCCGCCTGGTCCAGGCGGTCAAGAGCGGCGAGAAAGAGTACCACTTCATTGAGATCATGACCTGCCCCGGAGGCTGCATCGGCGGCGGCGGCCAACCGCGCATGACGACCGATGAGATTCGTCGCGCCCGCATCGAGGCGATCTATCGCGAAGACGAGGGCAAACCGCGGCGCAAGTCACACGAGAACACCGCGGTTGCCGCGCTCTACAAGGAGTTCCTCGGCGAGCCACTGGGGCATCGTTCCCACGAGTTGCTGCACACGGTCTACGGAGAAGTGGCCCGCGCACAACGGGACCCGGTAGCAGCCGAACGGTAGCACCGGGCGGGAACCCCATGGCAGCCGCGGGCTGCCGTGCGACCACAAAAAAAAACGGGCCGTCTCCCGGAGTGGGGGACGGCCCGTGGCTTGAGTTGGTCGGTCTACTTCTGGTAGATGGGGCGACTCTTGTACGCGGTGTGCAGGAGCTCGTGAGCCTTGTGGCCGGCCGGCTTTTCCAGAAACTCTTCGTAGAGCTTCTGAATCGACGGATTGTGGTGCGAGCAGCGCACCGTGCTCTTGTCGTCGTCCTGGTAGATGCCGGCGATTCGCTTCGCCCGCGTCTCGTCGCTGCTGCTGGCGTAGGGCTGGCCGCCGCCGGAGATGCATCCGCCTCGGCACGCCATTACTTCAATGAAGTGGTACGGCGGTTCCTTGCCGGCGGCCTTTGCGGCGCGCACCTCGTTGATGAGGTCGCGGACGTTCGCGATCCCGTGGGCGATGGCAACGCGCAGGGTTTTCTCTCCCACCTTGACGTTGGCCGAGCGGATTCCGTCCAGGCCGCGTACCACCTCGAACGTGATCCCCTTGTGCTCTTGACCGGTCACCAGGAAGTGCGCCGTACGAAGTGCGGCCTCCATCACGCCACCGGTGGCTCCGAAAATCACTCCGGCGCCCGAGTACTCGCCGATGGGAGAGTCGGCCTTCTCATTCGGCAAGGACACAAAGTCGATGCCACTGGCCTTGAGAAGGCGCGCGAGTTCGCGGGTGGTCAGTACCACGTCCACGTCCTGCTCGCCGGAGGCAAACATGTTCTCGTCGCGGGTGCACTCGTACTTCTTCGAGGTGCACGGCATGATCGCAGCTGAAAAGATCTGCTTTGAGGCAAGGCCCTTCTTCTGCGCGTAATAGGTCTTGGTGATCGCGCCCTGCATCATCATGGGGGACTTTGCCGTTGAGAAGTGCGGAATCATGTCCTCGCAGTACTTCTCCATGTAGTCGACCCAGCTCGGACAGCAGGAGGTGATCATCGGGAGGGTTGCGGTTTCGGCGGTGAGACGCTCCACCAGCTCGGTACCCTCTTCCATGATGGTCAGGTCCGCGGCGAAGTTGGTATCGAATACGGCGTCCACACCAAGGCGACGAAGCGCGGCGTAGAGACGCCCAGTGCTTACTTCACCGGGAGGAAGCCCAAAGGCCTCCCCGATGGCGACGCGCACGGCCGGAGCGATCTGCACCGCGACGTGAAGATCGGGGTTTCGAATGGCCTCGAGCAGTTTCGCGGTTTCATCACGCTCGTAAATGGCGCCTACGGGACAGTGCGCGGAGCACTGGCCGCACTTGATGCAGGGGCTTTCATTGAGGGGAACGCCACCGGCCGGCATCATGCGGGTCTCGTCGCCGCGGTTCAGGAACTCGAGGGCCCAGACATCCTGCTTCTGCTGGCAAACCAGCACGCAGCGGCCGCAGCTGATGCACTTGCGCGGGTCGAGCACCAGCGAAGGCGTGGATTCATCCTTGGGCAGGTCGGGAATCCGACTGTGAAAGGGGATCTCGCGAATACCAAAGTTGGCCGCCATCGACTGAAGCTCGCAGGTGCCGTTCCGGCCGCAGGTGAGACACTCGTTCGGGTGGTTTGCCACCATCATTTCGATGGTGGTGCGCCGAACCTGATTCAACTCGGGATCGTGCGTGATGTATTTGGCGCCGTTGGTGACTTCCGTCGCACAGGCGCGAGGGAGCTTTGGAGAGCCTTCCACCTTGACCACGCAGAGTCCACACGCCGCCCACGGCTCGAGATCGGGGTGGGCGCAGAGGGCGGGGATCTTGATCCCGATTTTCTTTGCGGCGTCCAGAATGCGGGTGCCCGTGGGAACCTCGACCGGCGTGCCGTTAATTTCTACCTTTACCGTACTCACCGTTGTCTCCTCTCGGTTACGCGATTCTCACCGCGTCAAACTTGCACGCGTCGTAGCACTGTCCGCACTTGATGCACGCGTCTTGATCGATGATGTGAACCGTCTTTCGCTCGCCGGCGATACAGTTGACCGGGCAGCGGCGCGCACAGACCGTACAGCCAATGCACTTCTCCGCATCGATCTCGTACCGCACCAGATCCTTACAGACTCCCGAAGGACAGCGCTTGTTCTCAATGTGTTCCAGGTACTCTTGGCGGAAATACTTGAGCGTTGAGAGCACCGGGTTGGCCGCGGTCTGACCGAGGCCGCAGAGCGATGCCTTCTGCATGGAGACCGCAATCGCTTCCAGCCGGTCGATATCTTCCATCTCGCCCTTGCCGCTGGTGATGCGCTCGAGGATGTCGAACATCTTGCGCGTTCCAATCCGGCACGGTGCACACTTTCCGCAGGATTCCTCGACGGAGAATTCCAGATAGAACTTGGTGACGTCCACGATGCAGTCGTCTTCGTCCATGACGATCATTCCACCGGATCCCATCATGGAACCGAGCTTGGTCAGATTGTCGAAGTCCATTGGAGTGTCGAGGTGCTCGGCGGTGATGACGCCGCCGGAGGGTCCACCGGTCTGTACCGCCTTGAACTGCTTCTTCTTGGGGATGCCACCACCGATGTCGTAGATGATCTCGCGCAGGGTGGTTCCCATCGGGACCTCAATGAGTCCCGAGTTGTTGATCTTGCCGGTGAGGGCGAAGACCTTCGTTCCCTTGGACCCATCGGTTCCGATCTTGGCAAACCATTCGCCGCCGCGCAGGATGATCATCGGGATGTTGGCCCAGGTCTCAACGTTGTTGATGACCGTGGGCATGCCCCAGAGCCCCTTCACGGCCGGGAAGGGTGGCCGGGGTCGCGGCGTGCCGCGCTCGCCTTCGATGGAGGCCAGCAGGGCGGTCTCTTCGCCGCAGACGAAGGCGCCCGCGCCGAGACGGATCTCAATGTCAAAGTTGAAGCCGCTTCCGAGGATGTCGTCGCCGAGCAGCCCGTACTCGCGCGCCTGCGCCATGGCCGTCTGGAGGCGTTTGATGGCAAGCGGGTATTCCGCGCGGATGTAGATATAGCCTTTGTGGGCTCCGCAGGTGTAGCCCGCGATGGTCATCGCCTCCATGACGGAGTGCGGATCACCCTCGAGCGTGGAGCGGTCCATGTAGGCGCCCGGGTCCCCTTCGTCCGCGTTACAGACGACAAAGACCTCTTCGGCGGTGTGCTTGATGTCTTTGGTGAATTTCCACTTCATCCAGGTGGGGAACCCTGCACCGCCGCGGCCACGCAGGCCGGAGGCCTTGAGCTCTGCGATGACGTCGTCATCGCTCATGGTGAAGAGCACCTTCTCCAACGCGGCGTACCCTTCGCGGGCGATGTACTCGGTGATGTCTTCCGGATTGATGATTCCGCAGTTGCGCAGGACCACGCGAACCTGCTTCTGGTAGAAGCTGATGTCGTCTTCGGTCTCGAGATGCTTCTTGCGTTCTTTGTCCTTGATCATCAGGCGCTTGACCGTCCGGCCCTTGATCACGTGCTCGTCGATGAGCTCGGTTGCATCCTCGGGTTTGACTTCCACGTAGAACGACTCATCGGGGAGAATCTTGACAATAGGCCCCTTCTCACAGAAGCCGAAACAACCGGTTTTGACGATCTGTACGTCGTTATCAACCCCGCGTTCCTCGGCCACCCGACGGAGCTCGCGGTAGATGAGGTCTGCCTTGCTTGATTCGCACCCGGTGCCACCACACACCAGGCAGTAGCTGGAATATGCCATACCGTACTACTCCTTGATGATATCGGGAGCCGGACGGTCGAAGACGTGCTTGTCCACCAGCTCTTTCTTGAGAATGTGTCGATCGACGATCTCAGTCACCACCGCCGGCGTGACCGAACCGTAGATGGTATCGGGCATGCCCTTCATGTGAATCTCGATCGTAGGCTCCGCATGATCCAGGCCCAGCGAACCGGACTGCCGGATGACGGCGTTGGTAATGCCGTGCTGGTTCAGCTCATCGATGAAGGCCTGAAGCGTCTCTTTGGCCCCGGCGGCAATACCGCTGGTCCCCATGGAGACAATGACCTCGATGGTTTTCTCGTCAACCTTGCGGCGGTTGAGCTCAAGCCGTTTTTCGTCGCGCAGTTTGCGCAGTTCTTCCAGCGTCATTTTTGCCATGATCAGGCTCCTTCCGTTCCGGCGGACCGGTGCTTGGCGAGAATCTCGGGCAGACCGTCCGGTCCGATTTTTCCGTAGACGTCGTCGCCCACCATCACTACCGGGGCCAGTCCGCAACACCCGACGCAGCGCACCGACTCAACGGTGAACTCGCCGTCCTCGGTGGTCTCGTCGACCCCGACGTCGAGCAGGTTGCTCAGCTCGTCGATCAGGTCGCGGGCGCCCTTGAGGTAGCAGGCTGTGCCCATACAGACGGCAACCTTGTTGCGGCCCGGTTTCTCCAGCTTGAAGTAGTGATAAAAGGTTGCGACGCCGTAGATCTTGGCCAGCGGCACGTCGATCAGCTTCGCCATGTGAGCCATGGCATCCCACGGCAGGAACCCAAACTCCTGCTGAATGCGGTGCATGATCATGATGATATTTCCGCGTTTATCTTTCCACGTTTCGATGAACTTGAGCAGTTCATCGGAAAACGTGGCGGTTTCGACAGTCTGCGTACTCACGACGTTCCCCCGGTTCGGCGAATTGGTTGACTTGTAGTCTTTGCGTCGGATTCTAATACAAGATTATCGATATTGCAATACCTAATACGGAAAATCGACAATAAAAAGAAAAATTTCACAAAAACTTTAGTGAGGGAGATTGGCGCGCACCAACGGGGTGCGTTGATCCCGGATTGGATCGCGGTTAAAATGGAGAGCGATGAACATTCGTGCCGTCCTCACCTCGCGGAAGCTTTCGGTCTCTGGGTACATCATCCTCGGAGGCTTCACGGCGGTTGTCTTTGGGGGCGGCTTTGTGGTGGCCGTTTCCCACCACCCGGCGGCAGCAGCCATCATGGGGCTCTGGTGCGTCGGTCTGGTCATCGAAGCGGTGAGCGAGTGGCGCGCCGCCTGTTGCAGCGACAGTGAGGAGCAGCGCTTCCGGTTCCCGACCGACAGCCTCAGTTTTCTCTCCGTCGCCGGCGGCACCGTGGTCACCTTCTGGATCAGCACGGACCTTGCGCTTGGACCGGTGGTAGCCTCCGGTCTGGTGGGGATCTTTGCCGCCGCGTTCCTCAAACCGTACGCCGCACCGATTTTTGCCGGATCGTTTGTCGGGATGGCGTCGAGTGGCCTGTTTGACTACCCCACCATCATCATTGCCGGCATGCTCGCCGGAGGGGTGTTCGTCGTCGGGAAACACGTGTTCAACGGCTTTGGGGGGAAACTGGGAACCACCGCGTGGGCCGGTTGCGTGGGGGCGCTCCTCCTGGTGAACCGTCCGATGCTGTCTGCACCGGTTCCCGGTTGGGACGTGGGCCTTCCGCTGCTGGTCGCGTGCGTGGCCGGGGCGATGGTGACGTTTATTCTGAGCATCTGGTTTGGTCAGGGACCGGTCATGGCGTCCGGCATGGTGGGTCTTGCCGCAGGGCTTCTGCTGCCGCCGCTGTTTGGTGCCGAGCTGGGCACCTTCCTGGCGGTTGGAGCCTTCTGCGCGTCGTTTGCGGGCATGAGCGGTACCAATCGCTTTGAGAAGGTCATCTGGATGGTACCCGCGGGCGTGCTCTGCGGACTCGCCCTCCTCTACTCCACCCCCTTCATGGGAGGCGGCGGTGGGAAACTGGGAACGATCGCGTTTGGTGCCGTCATCGGGCTGCGCGGGCTGATGCGGGTTGGCGGGTTGAAGCGGCCGGACGTCATCACCCGACGGCGTAGGCCAGCTCTCGATTGACGTCCAGCAGAGAAAAGCGCTCGCACACCACCGGAAGGTCGGGCGAGAACGGCCGGCCGTGACGCGCCAGCTCTCGCGAAAAGAACCGTTCATGATCGCGGCGCCATTGATCGAGACTCAGGTCGCCCTCGCCCTCAAGCCGGGCGTGTTCGGCGGTTACCGCGGAGAAGGGAACCACCTCCACACCGGTTGTCTGCACGATTGCACCGGGTGATCCATCCGCGTAGGTAATCACGCTGACCCCGCCCACCACCGGGGTGGGGTCCCCGTTCAGTTCCAGCGTTGTCTGCAGAGTTGCCGTGGCCTGCTTTCGGCCCTCGATTACCAGATTGAGCAGCTCGTTCGCAAGGCGGGGGCCGGCGCCAAACGACCAGACCGCGTAGTCCACACCCGCAAAGCTGCCGTTGCGCAGAACGAAATCGCACCAGTATTCGTCCACCAGCGCGCGCCGCTCGTCTTCTTGGAGCATGGGAAACGCCAGCGTGACACGGTCGATGCAGCGCACTCCGTTCTCAATGACCGGCCGGAAGTAGTTGCGGGTGAAGTGTCCGTGGTCGATGATACTGAGCCGAAACCCCACCCGCTGGTAGAGCAGCAGCTGCCGAACGCTGGTGGAGGCGGTACGAATAATGAGCCGCCGCACACCCTTTTCCCGGGCGTGTGCGATCGAGCGCTCGAGGAGTGTGGTGCCAATCCCCTGCCCCTGCCAGGAGGGATCCACCGCCAGGTTGATCACTTCCATCGAGTCGTGATCGTGCACCAGCAGGGCGGCGCCAACGATCTGGTCCGTGTGCCACGCAACAACCGCTGGACAGTGAAGCGGTACATCAGTCAGTCCCGCAAGGTCCGGGTCCGCGAGTGAGAGCAGCGCCACCGGCACCACGCTCGCGTCAGCTTCCAGGGAATACCGAAAGGGTTCCAACACCTCTGCCATGGCGGGCATCATACCATGTTTGCCGCGCGTGCGACAGGCAGGTTGCCAATTGGTGAATTGCACCGTTTCGTCGTTGACTGCGTGGGGTGCCGTGCTTACTTTTGTACCCGTGGGAGCGCGTCTGGTCTGCTCCTTCTGGGAGCGGTGTCCTGTGAAAACGTTGCTGACAACAGTCCTGATTCTCACGATGTCGGTTGTTGCCCATGGGCAGCCGGTAGTTCTGAGCCTGCCCGAGTTTCTCGACCTGGTGGAGCGCAACAGCCTGGCGCTCGACAGCGCCCGGATTGAGCAGGGCTTCACGGAGACCGACGTCACCGTGACCCGGGCGCTCACCCGACCCAATATTGGAGCGCAGGCGTCGCTGACGCGGAGCCTTCTTGAAACGGAGCAGAACATCCCGGGCATGGGGAGCACCACTGTCGACCCGTTTAACGAACTGAGCGGCGGTGTCTCGCTTCAACAACTGATCTTCGATCTGCGGGCGTTTCGCGCCCTTGAGGCGAGCCGCCGGGCCGACGACCTGACCGCATCGGTCTTTGAGGCGCGGCGACAGGCGGTGCTGACCGGCGCCAAGAAGCTCTTCTACCAGGCCATCCTCCTTGAGGAAGTGGTTGCGGTGCGGCGTGCATCCGAGGAGCTCGCCCGGGACGCCTACGACGATGTCCGTCGCCGGGCTGAAGCCGGTGTAGCCTCGCAGCTCGATGTTCTGCGCGCAGAGCTTGGTTGGCGATCCACCGTTCCCGAGGTGACCCTCGCCGAACGAAACAGCGCGCTTGCGCGTGCCAACCTGCGAGCGTTCGCGGGCATTGAACCGGGCGCCGAGCTGCGCCTTGTTGGATCGCTGAGCGAAGTGCCCGCGCGGCCTGCCCCCGCCTCGCTGTCTGATGCGCTCGGCGCTCGCCCGGATGTGCAGGCCCTTCGCGGCGCACAGACACTTCGCGAGCTGGGCGTGGCGGCACAGCGCGCCGAGTTCTACCCCTCGCTGTCGGGTTCGGTCACCTGGGGCTGGAGCGCCCGCGACGAGGGCTTTGCCTTTTCTGATCCCACCCAGACACTTCGCGCAGGCCTGCAACTGCAGGTTCCCATCTATTCAGGGGGCGCGCGAATGGGCCGCCTCAATCGCGCCCGCCTTGAGCTGGAGTCAGCGGGCGTCGAGCTCGACCAGGCAATCAACGACATCCGAACCGAGCTCGAGCGCATTGAGCTCAGCCTGACTGAGGCCGAGGCCCGGATGGAGTCGGCGCGCAGTACGGTTGCAACCGCAGAGCTCGCGTTCGAGATGACGCAGCTCTCCGTTGACGCGGGGATCTCCACCCAGCTGGAACTCAAAGACGCGCGGGTGAGTCTGGTCTCTGCCCAACTTGCACTCTACGCCGCCTCGTTTGATTTTCTGTCGGCCTTTTTTGATCGGCAGGCTGCCGTTGGGCAGGGCGCCGATCCGCTGCCGTAGCGCAGCAGGGAGAACACCATGAAACGTCGCATCCTTCCGTCGGCAGCGCTGCTGATGGGTATGCTGTTGGCGAGTCTGATCCTCGCGTTGTCGGGGTGTGCACGCCGCGACGCTGCGGCTGCCGAGGGCGGAGCACACGCCGCTGAGCAGCGGCTTCCGGTCCGTGTTCTGACCGTTGAGCGCCGGCACTTCACGGAGTACGGCAGTTACTTTGGCGAGGCGCGGGCGGTGGCGGAAGCCCGGGTAATCGCTCACATGGGCGGCACCGTAGAATCGGTTGCGGTTCGTGCGGGTGACCCGGTTTCGCGGGGCCAGTCCATGGCGCGCATCGAAGCCGAGCGGGCCATCACCAACCACGAGACTGCAGTGCTCGCGGAGCGCATGGCGCGCGAGGCGTACGAGCGGGAACAGAAATTTGTTGAGCAGGGGGTCTCGACGCAGCAGCGCGTCGATCAGGCACGCCTGGAGTGGCTCAACCGGCGAAGCCAGCTCCTGGATGCCGGCACCGCTCGAGAAGGGGCCCTCGCAATCGCACCGCTGGACGGTATTGTCACCGCCCGCCACGTGCAGCCGCTGGACGAAATTGCACCGGGAACCGTCGCGTTTCGCGTTGCCGACCTTTCGCGCCTGAGGGTCACCGTTGGGGTACCGGAGTCGGACATCGCCGGAGTTCGCGAGCTTCGCAGCGCCGAGGTTCGCTTCTCCAGCTTTCCGGATCGGACGTGGTCCGGCACGCCGTTGAGTTTTGCGCGCGCGCGCTCAGATCGCGGGCTGACCTTCGAGGCCGACATCGAGATTGAAAACCGTGATGGGGCACTCCTTTCGGGACAGACCGCGCAAGTCCGACTGGCGCTGCGCGAGTGGCCGGATGCGGTTGTCATTCCCACCAGCACTGTGATGATCCGCGGCAACGAGTTCTCGGTCTTTGTGGTCGAAGACGGAGTCGCCCGCCGTCGCACGGTGCGCCTGGGGCCATCGGACGAAGAGGTCTCGGTGGTTATCGCCGGGTTGCGCGAAGGGGACCGGGTTGTGTCGGAGGGAATGAACCGTCTCACCGACGGCGTCGCGGTGTCTGTTGTTGAGTAACCCGGAGGACGCCCGATGATCAAACTCTTCATTCAAAAGAACATGGCCGTCTTTGGGGTTGTGGTCCTGATTGCCGTGGTGGGAACCATGGCGTACATCGGGCTGCCGCGCGAGTCTGCGCCCGAGATCAAGCAGCCCTACATCTTCATCACCACAACCTACGTAGGCGTGGCGGCCGCCGACATCGAGAGCCTGATCACCGAGCGCATCGAGCAGGAGCTCGACGGCATGGACGGACTGATCACCATGACCTCCCAGAGCCGGCAGAACCTCTCTTTCATCTTTGCCGAGTTCAGCTCGGACGTCGACGTGGAAACGGCCCTGCGGCGCGTGAAGGATCGCGTTGATCAGGCGCTTCCGAACCTCCCCGCCGATGCTGACCGTCCCTTTGTGCGTGAGTTCAGCGTGTCAGACTGGCCCTTCTACGTCATTGTCCTCTCCCACCCCGAGGGGGTCACGATCATCGAGGATGCCGCGGAGCGCATGAGTGACGCTCTCAAGCGGTTGCCCGGGGTTCTCGACGTCGATATCACGGGGAAGCAGGAGCGCGAGGTTGCCGTTGAATTGAACCCGTTTCGCATGGCATCGTACGGCTTTTCGATTGACGACGTGAGCTCTGCAATTCGCCGCGAAAACGTCACCATCCCGGGGGGAACCCTGCGGGGAAGCCGGCAGAACTACTCGCTCGCGGTAACCGGTGAGCTCGCCGATCTCGACGAGCTGGAGAACCTTCGCGTATCCGCCAACGGCGTGACCGTCCGGGTTGCAGACATCGCCACCGTGCGCATGCGGGCCATGCAGGACCAGACCATCGCCCGGTTCAACGGAGAACCGGCGATCACGCTCTCGGTGAAAAAACGGGTGGGCGCCAACGTCCTGGATATCGTAGATGCCATTGGTGCACGCGTTGAGGAAATGCGGCCGTCATTGCCGGCGGGAACCGAGGTTACCGTCTCGTACGACGAGTCAAAGTTCATCCGCGACATGATCGCCGACCTGGAGAACAACATGTTTTCCGGTTTTCTGCTGGTGCTGGCGGTGACCGTCTTCTTTCTGGGGTTTCGCAACTCCTTTTTTGTCTCACTCGCAATCCCGCTATCGATGCTGTTATCGTTTTTTGTGCTGCAGCTTTCCGGCGTCACGCTCAACATGATCGTGCTCTTCAGCCTGATCCTTGCCCTGGGGATGCTGGTGGATAACGGCATCGTGATTGTGGAGAATATCTTCCGCCACGCATCCATGGGCAAATCACGGGTCCAGGCAGCAATTGACGGAACCGGTGAGGTGGCGGGAGCCATTACGGCGAGCACCATCACCACCATTCTGGCCTTTCTTCCCATCATCTTCATGCCCGGGGTGATGGGTGACTTCATGCAGTACCTCCCCATCACGGTCATTGTGGTGCTGAGCTCATCCCTCATTGTGGCGCTCGCCATCAATCCGGTCTTCTGCGCACGGTTCATGAACGTTTCCGAGAAACAGCAGAAGAAGATGTCTGAGGGAAGCGGGCTTTTTATGAAGTTTCAGGCGTGGTACGTACGCATTCTCCGGAAGGCCACAAAGCACGCCGCCAAGACCGTGGGAGCGATTACGGCCGTGGTGGTCGCGGGCATTATCATGTTTGGCGTCATTGGCCGGGATCCTCTCTTCTTTCCCAACCTCGATCCGGAGCGCGCTCGCATCAGCATCGAGGCACCGCAGGGGACCCCGGTGGGGCGCACCGACCTCATTGTCGCTCAGATCGAGCAGATTGTCCGCGAAACGCCAAGCTCCAAGGAGAACTTCGAGGCCGTTGCCGGCAGCGACGGTTCGGACACCGAGAGCCACCGCGGCGCGGTGAACGTGATCTTCTCGCCGTTCAACCAGCGGACCATTCGCGGCGCAGATGCCATCCGCAGCCTGAGAGACCGAGTTCGGGAGGCGACCGGCGCGATCGTCACGGTGGAGGCTTCCGACGGTGGCCCCCCCACGGGAAACGATATCTCTTACGAGGTACGCGGTGACGATTACGAGGTGCTTGGCGAAATCGCGGGCAGGATCCTCGAGGTCCTGCAACGGCACTCGGAGTTCCGGACGGTTGATACCGATTTCGAGCCCGGAAAGCCGGAGTTCTCGGTGCAGATCGATCGGGGACGGGCCGCCCACTACGGGATCAACACCGCGAGCATCGCCAACACGGTTCGCACCGCGATCAACGGCTCCCCTGTGGGGACCTTTCGCAGCGGGGGCGACGAGTTTGACATCGTTCTCCAGTACATGCCGGAGGTGCGTGACTCGCTTGCCGCCCTGCGAAACGTCTCGATTGTTTCCAACGACGGGTTGCGCGTACCATTGAGCTCCGTGGCGACCATCGAGCCGCAGTCATCCACCGGCGTGATCAGGCGACGGAACATGAATCGGGCTGTTTCCATCTGGGCCGATTTTGAATCGGGTATTCGCAACCGTGCGCAGATCACCCAGGAGATCGATGTTGCGGTACAGGAGATTGCGGCCGATCTTCCCGCCGGATACGCCATCGGTGCCGGTGAGGGCGCTGACATTCGTGACGAGTCAACCGCGTTTCTGGTACAGGCGTTTATCGTCGCGATGTTCCTCATCTTTATTGTGCTGCTCGCCCAGTTCAATTCGTTCATCGATCCCTTCGTGATTCTCTTTGGAGTCTTTCTCTCGATTGGTGGCGTGATGTGGGGCTTTGCCCTCTCGCAGATGGAATTCGTGATCATCATGTCGGGGATTGGCTGCATTGCGCTGGCCGGGGTCGCCGTGAACAACTGTATCGTGCTGGTGGACTACACCCGCAAACTGGTTGACGACGGAATTGCCTGGCGCGACGCGGTGGTGGATGCGGGGCGCACCCGACTGCGACCGGTGGTGCTCACCGCCCTCACCACGGTGCTGGCCCTTGTTCCCATGGCAGCCGGCGTGAGCTTCGACCTTCGCTCGTTTGCCTTTCAGCTGGGCTCGGAGTCGGCCGAGTACTGGCGCGCGTTCGCGTGGACCATGCTCTATGGTCTGAGTTTTGCCACCGTGAGCACCCTGGTCGCGGTACCCTCAATGCTCGCCTTGAAGTACCGGTTTCTCTGTCGTCGGGGATGCGTATAGCGCGTCTCAACGCAGCGAAAACGGCGAAACGAAAAAGGCCGCCCGAAGGCGGCCTTTTTAAGTGAAACGGTGTGGCGTCAGCGACCGACGACGTCCAATCCGCCGCTGATGCGAAGGATGTTCCGCTCCAACGATCCCTGCAGCTGGCCTCTCCAGCTGAACAGCGCGTCGGCGGCAGCAACGTCGTTGACGAGCTCACCGGTACGGACGGTGGAGCCGGGGGCGGTGGGCTGACCGCTGCGGGTTGCAGGGTTCCAGACCGCTGCCCAGTTTACGGTGGCGGCGGTGCCGTCCGACGAGAAGTCACGACTGATCACCTGGGGAGCACCTGCGGCGATGTGGCCGATAACGCGGCGCTGGAACTGTCCATTGGGCAGCACGAAACGACCCTGGTTGTCAGAAACCAGCCGGTAGGCGATACCGCGATGCACGTACTGCACGGTGATCACGCCGTTGGCGGCGCGAGTCGCCTGGAAGTTGTCGGCAACGCGAAGATCATCGCTGGATACCGCGAACAGAAAGAGACCGCGCAGGCCATTCGGGAATGCCTGGGTACCTCTCACGTCCGTCAGGTAGGGCATGAAGAGCCAGGTGGACTGCTTCTGGGAAGCCCCGGTGGTCACGTCGAACTGGTCGCGCTGGGCGGCCATGTACCGGATCGGGCCACGGAAGGTGAACTGGTTGTTCGCCGGGTCGGCGGCCGCCACGTTGTACTGGAAGTCGATGCGGAGATCCTGTGCGAATACCGCACCGGTCACCAACACCGCGAGTGCAAGAAGCATAACGAGTTTTCGAGTCATGTGTGATTCCTCCTGTGAATCTGAACCGCGGCGGGCTGCCGCATTCGTTGACATTATCGCTCATAAAATACCGATTTTTCAACAGAAGGGAATCGAGATTCCGGAGACACAGACTTGTCTAATTGGCTCGAGCGAGAAACTCCATGCGCAACCGGACCTCGTCTTCGACGCTGGCCACGATGGAATTCCCTCCCACGTACGGGATGGTGATGTCAAACTCATCCCAGGTGATCACCGCTGCCGCGGTTCCGGTGATCTCCTGCTCCGACTGTACGGTGAGTTCCATGTCGAAGTCCACCGGACGGGTCACATCACGAATGGCAAGATCACCGGTGACGCGCAGCTGCAAGGTGTCGCCCACGGAAATGGAGGACGGAGCACCCTCCACCGACGTTGGCGTGAAGGTTGAGAACTCAAACTCGTCGCGGTTGGTCTGAAGAATCATTGTTCGGATAGTGCGGTCACGCATCTCGTCGTCGGTCTGGATGGAGCGCAGGTTGATCACGAACTGGCCGATTTCCACCGCACCGTTGGAGAACCCCAGAGAGAACGAGCCGTCGATCTGATCGGTTGAGCCCACCACATCGTTCTGACGCCCACGAAGGACCTCGCCGATGATGAACTGCGCTTCCGCACTTCCGGGAATCACCTCAAAGAGGCGCGCGGCCTCGTCCCGCGGTTCCGAACGCTCCGCAACGGCGGCGGCAGTGGGCTCTCCCGAACCACCGGAAAACCAGATATACGCGGAGAACACGGCAAACGCCACGATCAAAACACCGAGCACACCGAGACCGATCTTCAGTCCAAGTTTCTTAGCCATGCTGTCAAAATACGGACCGCAGCGCATCATCGTCAACCGAGCGACAGGCTTCTTGAGAGAGCTCAGCGACGCGCGCCGCGGGAACCGAGAGGCCGGTGAGCAGGCGAACGGCCTCACCCCGCGCGCTGTCGGCGTGATAGCGGGCGAACCCGGCGATGTCTCCGGCGGTGAGTCTGTCGATGGGAGTGGTTGTTTCGTGGGCCACTACCCTGGCAAGGTTAAACTCCCACGGCGGCGCACCCGCGCGTTCGCCGGGGCGCCCGGAAGTCGTGATCCCCGCCTCGAGAAACGTACCGATGTCCGCGGCGTCGTCGCGGAGCTGGAAGGCATGCCCGAGCTTCCGGCCTGCCGCTGCGAGCAGATCTCGGTCATGGACGCCTGCACCTCCGCAGAGAGCTCCGATCTGCAGTGGCGCCACAAAGGTGTACCAGCCGGTTTTCCGATCGTAGAGCTCAAAGAGCCGCTCCAGGGTAGGCGCCTGATCCGGGTCTTCGGCAAAGTGCAACTCCATCGCCTGACCGGCCAGCGTGGTAATTGCCGCGTGATTCACCGTGTCAACGATTTCGCCGGGAAGCCCCGCCCCGGCGACAACCCGCACGATGGTGCGGTAGCCGATCACGAACAGAAGGTCGCCACCGAGCACGCGCACCGCGCTCGACGAGGCGGCAACGCGCATATCCTGGTCGAGCAGATCGTCGTGCATAAGTGCAAAGAGATGAAGCAGTTCAGTGGCCGCGGCAAGGCGCAATACCGCTTCTCCGTGCGGAGCCTCAAAGGCGCGTGCCGCCGCCATCAGCAGCGTGGGGCGAAGCCGCTTCGCTGGCCGTTGCAGGTACGCTTGCACCGCGGCCACCAGCTGGGGGGCGGTACGGTCCAGCGCGTGCTCGCGCACCACCTCACTGAACAACCCGGAGACCGCGTCATCCACTACCGTGATGAGAGCGGGCGTATGCAGTGATGTCACGTCAGCAGCGCGGCGACCGCAAACGCGGCGAGGTAGGGCAGGCTGAACATCAGATGGAGCTTGGCACACGATACCGGCAGGGCTACCAGATCTCGTTCCCCCCGCTGAACGCGGACCGCAAGCGGCGCCGCTACCACCACGGTTGGAAGCGCGAGAGCGCTCCATACCGGAGCTACGCCGGAGGCCAACAGCACCACAAGCGTCAGGTAGGCGGCTCCAATCAGTCCAGCGAACCCAATCCGGGCAACGCGCTCCGAGACGAGGTTTGCAACCGTACGGACGCCCGCAGCCCGATCGCTGTCGCGATCCCGCAGGTTGTTCCCGTGCAGGATGGCGGTGACCAGAAAGGCTACCGGCAGAGAGAGAGCCCACACCTCGGCGGGAACCGAGCCCGCCAGCGCCCAGACCCCAATTGCCACCAGCACCGGCCCCATCAGAAAGAACACCAGCACGTCACCAAGCGCCACGTACTTGAAGCTGAACCGCGCCCCGGTATAGAAGTAGGCGGCAAGCGCCCCGGCAATTCCCGTTGCAACGAAGAGCCCGCCTCGTTCCAGGCCGATCACCGAACCGATGGCAACCCCAACCACGAAGTAGAGTCGTCCACTGAACCGCATGAAGCGAGGAGAGACAACGCCCTGCGTTATGGCGTGGGTTGGAT
>REDM01000284.1 GCA_007693485.1 Spirochaetaceae bacterium | reverse complement strand
ACCCTGGTATTCTGCAGCGTGCCCGACAACCGGGCCGGATTGCGGGAGGTGGCCCGGGTGGTAAGACCGGGCGGGCAGGTCTTCTTCATCGAGCACGTTCTGCCGCCTGCCACTCGACTCCATGGGGTCATGCACGCCATCAACCCTTTCTGGCGCCGGGTCAGCAGCGGGTGCAACATCATCCGAAAGACCGACGAGGAACTGACCGCGGCCGGGCTCTGCATCAGCGAAATGGAGCGGTTTGGCCGCGGCTTTGTGATTGCAGGCCGCGCCGTCCGGTGCGCCCCGGTCTGAGTTGCGAGCGGTCGTCGGTCGTCGGTTGACGGCCGGCGGGAACTGGGCGACAATAGCGCGACAGCAAAAAACAGGAGCAGGGTATGCAGCTTTCGGATAATCTCCACACGGAGACGTGTTGGGAGATTGCAGAACACGCGTTCGATGCGCAGCAACTTGTTACTAACGGCAGTAACTACATGGTGGGGAACGGTTACCTCGGGTATCGCGGGACCTTCTCAGAGTGGACGCGAGACCAGTACGTAGGCTGCGTGGTCACCGATACCTACGATACCGCCGACGGGAAATGGAAGGAGCTCTGTACCGTTCCCAACGCCCTCTTTCTGTCGGCGTCGGTCAACGGACAGAGGGTGGATGCGCTCAGCGGCACGCTCACCACCTATCGGAGGAGCCTGGATCTGCAGCACGGGGTCCACACCCGCACCATGCAGTGGAACAACGGCAGCGTGTCCGCCGAAATTACCGACAGCCGGTTTGCCTCCATGGACAACCTGCACGTCATCGCGGCGCGCTGTCGCATCGAAGCAACAGGACCGATATCCATCACGCTCGGGATTGACGGGGATATCTGGAGTCTGAACGGCGACCACTTTCGCGCCGATGCGCCCACAGTTGCTCCTGCCGTTGCCGACGACCACCTGCTCGTGGAATGCGTGACCGGCGAACACGGCGTGCGGATCGCGGTGGCGCACGCGTTCTCGGTTGCAGGCGTCGAGCCGGTGCGGGTACGCACCGAAATCACCGGAACGCGCAGCGTCATGCGGACACTCGAGTTTGCCGCGGACGTGCCGGCCATCGAGATGGAAACGGTGATGGCGGTCTACACATCCAACGACGGGGTCGATCCGGTGGGGGCCGCGCGTGACGCCGTCCGCAGCGCCGTCGCCGAAGGCTACACCCAGCTCTTCGAACGCCATAGCGCGCGGTGGGACGAGGTGTGGCGGCGCAGTGACATCGAGATTGACGGCGATCCCTTTGCGCAGACCCTGCTGCGATTCAACACCTATCACAACATCATCGCTACACCGGCACACACCGATCACCTTCCCATCGGCGCGCGGGGTCTCTCGTGCCAGGCGTACCAGGGAGCCGCCTTCTGGGACCAGGAGATCTTCAATCTGCCGATGTTCCTCTACACCGAGCCTGAAGTGGCGCGCAACATTCTGATGTACCGTTACAAGACGCTCGACGGCGCGCGAAAGAAGGCGCGCGACCTCGGGTATCGGGGTGCCTTCTACGCGTGGGTCAGCGGAGACACCGGTGAGGAGATCTGCCCGTCGTACTTTTTTGTCGACGTGCTCAGCGGGCGGAAGATCCGTAATCACTTCAACGACTGGCAGATTCACATCTCCCCCGATATCGCGTACACGGTGCGTCGCTACGTGGCGGTCACCGGAGACCGCCGGTTCATGAAGGACTACGGCGCGGAGATGCTGTTTGAAATCGCGCGCTTCCTCCACTCGCACTGCTACTACAAACCGGAAAAGGATCGCTACGAGTTTATCCGTTTGCTCGGCCCCGATGAGTACCACGAGAACGTCGACAACAACAGCTTCACCAACTTCATGGCGCGCCACGCCCTGCGCATTGCCTGCGAGGCGTGGGATGAGCTTGGCGAATGGGCACCCGATGCCCGCGAAGCGCTCGCGTACCGGCTCGATCTGACGGAAGGCGAAGTCATCCGCTGGCGAGAGACCGCCGAGCGAATCTTCGTGCGACCTCCCGACCCTGAGACCGGACACATCGAACAGTTCGACGGATTCTTCGGGTTGGAGGATGTCTCGCCGGCTGCGCTGAAGGAGCGGTTGATTGAGCCCGGCGAGTACTGGGGATGGCCCAACGGCATCGCGGTGGAGACCCAGGTCTCCAAGCAGGCCGACGTGCTCCAGCTCTTCGTACTCCACCCCGACGCCTACTCCACCGAGGTGATGAGGGCCAACTACGACTACTATGAACCGCGAACCCAGCACGGGTCGTCGCTGAGTTATTCGGTGTACGCCACCGTCGCGGCCTGGGTAGGGTATTCCGACGAGGCGTACGACTACTTCGTCCGCTCAGCCACGGTTGATCTGTTCAACACCGGGAAAGCAGTCAGCGGTGGGACCTTCATCGGTGGCATTCACACCGCTGCGTGCGGGGCCGTCTGGCAGATCGTGGTGATGGGGTTTGTGGATGCCCGCATGGAAGATGGGGCGCTGAAGCTCTCACCGCGGCTCCCCGCACGCTGGAAGAGCGTACGGCTTTTTCTCTCCATCCGGGGATCCCTTCTGCGGGTGACGGTTACCCACGAATCTGTTGATGTGGAGAACGACGCGATCGCGACCGCTTCGGCCACCGTAACGGTCTTCGGCGTGACCGAACAGGTGGCGCCGGGAAGTCGGTGCTCAATACTCATTGGCGCTTCGATTTGATTGTATGCCGCACGGGTGGTATACTCTAGGGCAAGGAGGCCCGATCATGGAAGCAATTGATGCATATAGCCCGGTTGCCGCGCAATCGGCGCAGCCGAATCCTCAGGCGGAGGCGGCTCCTCCGCCGGAACAGACCCCGCCCCCCGAGCCGCAGGCACAGCCCGTGTCGGATCCTGCCGTCGGACAAACCGTCGACGAGTACGCCTGAGCCTGCGTCCGCGTCGCGGTGCCGGATCAGCGCCGGTTCACCGCGACTGCGGGGCGAATATCGCCTGAAAAATCTTGTCTCTCACCGGTTCCCGGATTGACGTGAATCTCAGGTGCGCGATTCCTCCGTTGCGGGAGGTGCGCACTACCTCTCCAACCACCTGCAATCGTTCCGTGTCTTTTCCCACAAAACGAAGTTCGACGCGGTCCCCCGCGGCAAGCGGGAGCTCCGGTGGGTTTCGCATACTCGCGCCGCCGCCGCCAAGATCCTCGAGCACGGTTTCCACTGCTGCCTCTTCCGTGTAGGCGCGGCGGACCAGCACCGGCAGGTGCATGCGGCGGCGAAAGTAGGTTCGTTTCTGATAGCGAGTCAGTGATTCCGAATGCCGGAGATGCAGCACGTTGTCTTCTCGGTTGACCACCGTGGTGTGCACCTGGAAGATACCCGCGTGGCTCTGATAGAAGACGTCGACTTCCGACCCGATGCGAAAGTGCTCATCCGGAGGGATCACCACCCGGAAGGCGTGCGTCTCGTGAGACATGACACGTCCGCGCACCGGGTGCTCCCCCTTGACCCTCCGTACAAACCCCGTGCTCGCCTCGGGATGGTGCACCGTTGACGCCGGTGCGCGCTCACGACTCTGGTCGAATCCAAGGCGCAGCCGCAGCGCAGCAATCGCGTCGGAGGGCGCCTCATCGGCCTTGATCAGTTTCTGAGCGCAGCAGTAGAACATCCACTCGTTCTCCAGCAACAGGTAC
>REDM01000107.1 GCA_007693485.1 Spirochaetaceae bacterium | reverse complement strand
GGCGCGCTTCGACCCATCGGCTCGGTGGCCGCCGAAACGGGTGTGACGCGGGACCGGATCATCAACTGGGAGCGCGACGGGCTCTGCCGATACCCCCGAAGTCCGGTCGGATACCGTCTCTTCGGCGCCGAGGAGATCGACCGCCTGCTGATCATCCGAAGCTGCCGCACCGCCGGGTTCAGCATCACGGCAATCAGGCGCCTCCTGCGCGCAATCGACGACGCCGCCACCGAGCCCTCCGTCCCGCCCAACGGGATGTCACTACGCGTCGTTGCCGACACACCGGCACGGCACGAGACTGAGCTCTTCCCCGTGTTTCCCACTGACACCCTGCCCACCACCCTCGAGCAGTTGCTCGGGCTCACCGAGCGCCTCGGATGCGTGCTTCGCGATTGCCACCCCGAGCGATGCGTCCGGGACAAACAACCCTCCAATTAGACACCAGGGTTGTATCCTGTTGCTATCAACGCACAGGAGGCAGAATGACCGACATGGAAATCGTACGCGCACGGGGCATCACCAAGCGATACCCCCGCAGCGCCCACGCGCTGGATGGGGTAGATCTGGGAATAATGCAGGGAGATCGCTTCGTGCTGCTGGGACCCAACGGGGCGGGAAAATCGACGTTGATCCGAATCCTTACCTCCCTCTCCCGCGCCGACGGCGGGGAGTGCCGCGTCTGCGGTCTGGACCCCGAGCGGGATCAGCGGAACCTCATGGAGCAGATTGGGGTAGTGACACAGGAGAACGATCTTGACCCCCACGCAACGCCCAAGGAGCTTCTGCAGTTCCAGGGGCGGCTCTTTGGGATGAGTCGCTCGGCGAGTGCGATTCGGGCGCAGGATCTGATTGCGCTGCTGGACCTCGGCGACCATGCCGGGAAGCGGGTGAAAGAACTCTCGGGCGGAAACAAGCGAAAGCTGCACTGCGCACTCGCCCTGGTTCATCGCCCCCGGCTGCTCTTTCTTGACGAGCCGACTGTGGGAATGGACCCCGAGGTGCGTTCCCGGTTCTGGGAGTCCATTCGCCGGATCAACCGGGAGGAGCAGACCACCCTGGTGCTCACCACCCAGTATCTGGACGAGGCCGAGCGGCACGCCGACCAGCTCGCGCTCCTGCAGAACGGTCGGATCACGTTTCGGGGAACGCCCACCGAGTTTGCGCGCCCATTCAGGGGGACGCGCTCAGATGCAGACAATGAGACCACGGGCCGGGCGTCGCTGGAAGCGCAATACCTGGCCTACCTGAAGGAGGAAACCCATGCTGCTGGTTAGTCGGGCAATTCTCCGGATGCTTCGGCGTCCGGTGGCGCTGCTGGCAGGACTGGGCATGAGCCTCTTCTTTCTGGCGGTGTACTCCGCGGGAATCGGTGGGGTGGACTTTCTGCCTCAGTTTGGCGGAGGCGGCTATCTGGCCTTTCTCCTGCCGATGAGTCTGGTTTCGCTTGCGATGGGTTCCGCCGCGGGAGCGGGCCAGTCGCTGCACGACGACATGGCATCGGGCTATTTCCGTCGGCTCTACCTCTCACCGGTACGACGATGGACCTTTGTTGCCGCGCCCATCTCCGCCGACGCAGCGGCGACGGCGCTGGGCTCACTGGGCATCCTGGTCGCGGGGCTGCTCTTCGGCGTGCCGCTTCGGTTTGGTTTGCTCTCGGTGGCGGGGTTGCTGGTGCTTTCGATTCTCTGGGGAGTGACGCTGTCGGCCCTCTCGGCCGGCGTCATGGTGCGCACCGGAAGCCCCGACGGCGCCCGGATCGTGACTTCCGCGGTCTTCCCGCTGATCTTTCTCTCCACCACCTTCATGCCGCGCGAACTGATCACCGCTCGATGGCTGCGGGCAGCGTCGTGGGCCAACCCCGTCACCTACCTCCTGGAGGGGATGCGCTTTCTCCTCGCCGGCACCGCCCCGGTGGAGTTCTTCCTGCTGGGCCTGGGACTCACCGCTGCTGCTGCCGCGGCTGCGCTGGTGTTCGCGCTGACCGGCACGCGGAGGATTCTTGTGTAGAATCGCGAAACGCTCCGGCGTTCACGACTGCCGTCCTTCACGCGACGGGCGGTTGGTGGTACACTGACGAACACGGTAACACTATGGTTTTGACAATTCAACCGAAGAAATCGCTCGCGCGAGTGAGGTGCAGCCAATGATCCAGAGCAGCTCCCTGCTATCCGCCGCCGCCCTCGGAATCGTGGCACTCTCCTTGTCCGGCTGCGCCACCCGGATCCCTGCGCGCGAGGTTGATTCGCTCTCCCACGTTCGGCTTGGCGGACTCGAACAGGCGGTGCTGGCGCGCGGCGAGAGCACCGGTCTCCCGGTACTGCTCTGGCTGCATGGGGGCCCCGGTGCGGCGCAGATGCCGCTCGCCCATCGCTACACCACCGAACTTGAGGAGTCGTTCATCGTCGTGCACTGGGACCAGCGCGGTGCGGGGAAGTCCAATCCGCGCGGGTTTGAGGACGCCACCATGACGGTCGAGCAGTACGTACAGGATGCCCGCGAGCTCACCCGCGTTCTCCAGACAGCGTACCGGCAGGAACGCATCTACCTGCTGGGTCATTCGTGGGGAACGAAGATCGGCCTGCTGCTGGCGCGCGACTACCCGCAGGACTACCACGCCTTCATCTCGGTGGGGCAGGTAGTCGATTCACACCGGGCGCAGGAGGTGGCGTACGCCTGGCTGTCCAGTCGGATCGAAGCAGAGGGCCACGCCCGGGCACACCGGAAGCTCGCCCGACTCGGCCCCGCGCCGTACCGGGACCACGGTTCGTTTGTCGAGTTCATGGGGATGGTGGACCGCTACGGAGGCGGAATGGACGTCGGGTTCTCCCGTCTTTTCCGGGATGCGCTTACTTCACCCTATTACCGCGGCGGTGACTACCTGCGCTGGCTGAACGGGGCGCGACGGGGAAGCGGACCGATGTGGGATACCTACGCCGAGTTCTCGGCAATTCGCGACGTTCCCCGCGTGGAGGTGCCCATCCATTTCATATCGGGTGAAAACGACATGAACACGCCGGTGAATCTGGTCCGCGAGTACTTTGAGGCGCTCGACGCGCCACGCGGGAAGCGCATTCACGTGATGAGCGACTGCGCCCACGCGCCGTTTCTGGGGAACCCGTCAGAGTTCAACCACGTAGTGCGCGAGATTGCGCTCGCGCACTACGGCTCAAACGAGTAACACACTCGAGGGGGAACAGCCAACGTGAAATCACAAAGTCGAGGAATGGTCCCGCATCTCTACCGCACCGGTGAGTCATACGAGTATCTCTTCGAGGTCACGGAGGCGTCCTACTCCACGGAAGAGTTGGAACGGCTTCCGATGATCAAGGATCTACTCAAGATTGAAGAGCTGATCATCCGGTACCGGCTGTCAACCGCCTCCGTGGAAGCTCACGAGGTACAACAGAGACTCGAGCTCGTCGACAGCCGCTACCGCGAGATGCCGAGCGAACGTCTCACCGGCTCCGAACCCCACGCAACGGAGTTCCAGCCGCTGTCGTCCCTGATTCCCGACTTCCCGGCAGCGTTATCATACCGTTTCAATGGCGAGAATTTCATTACGGTGCTCAACCATGCGTGCGGCCCCTATCTCGCCCACCCACTCGGAATCTTCCTTCACTACAAGCTGATCGATGTCCATTCGTTTCAGTCGGTGGTAGACGACATCGGTTCACGCGAGTCACCCGGGG
>REDM01000246.1 GCA_007693485.1 Spirochaetaceae bacterium | reverse complement strand
CGTCGTTCTGCCTGTGCGCCGACGGCAGACGCGACGGAAACTTGGTTGGAGGCGTGGACACCCGGGAGCCCCGCTGCGAGGAAGATGAGCACTGTCGCACGGCGCATGTTCCGGCCACCAATCCAACCGCCAAGCTGGAGCTTCATACCTATAGTGTAACGCGTTGTCGCCCGGCGTTCCACTCGAAGCGAACCCTCCCCTTTCTCCGCTTGACGCGGTTCCGATCCCGTACGACAATCAGGAATCAAAAAATGCGAAGGACCGCCCCTTGATGAACCGCACAACCATCCTGCTGGTCGAAGACGAAGCCCTCATTGCGCTTGCCGAACGAATGGTGCTCGAGAAGAACGGCTACTCGGTGGTTACCGCCTCGTCCGGAGAGCAGGCAATCGCGCGCTTCTGCGACACGCCGGACATCGATCTGGTGCTGATGGACATCGACCTGGGCCCGGGAATGCTCGGTACCGAAGCCGCGGGCCAGATCCTGGCGCACCGGGAAGTGCCTCTGGTGTTTCTCTCCTCGCATACCGAACCTGAGATTGTAAAACAGACCGAGGGCATTACCTCCTACGGGTACATTGTCAAACATACCGGAGACACGGTCCTGCTTGCTTCAATTCGCATGGCGTTCCGGCTCCACCAGGCGCGCATCAATGAGCGGGAAGCGCTGCACCGTCTGGGGCAATCGCGTGACCTGATGAACTACGTCATCGGCTGCAGCCGGACCGGGATCGCGGTACACGACCGAGAGCTTCGTTACCTCTACGTCAGTGAAGCATATCTCCAGATGTACAGCGTCTCTGCAGCAGACGTGATCGGAAAGCACCATTACGAGGTTTTCCCCGATCTTCCTCAGAAGTGGCGCCGCGTGCACCAGCGCGCTCTTGCGGGCGAGGTGGTCTCCTCGGATGACGATGAGTTTGTCCGGTCCGACGGCACGGTGCTCTGGACGCGGTGGGAGTGCCGTCCGTGGTACGAGAACGACGGCAGCGTGGGCGGTATCATCATCAATACCCAGGTCATCAACGAGCAGAAGCGTCTCGAGCAGGCTCTCCGAAGCAGCGAGCATCGATTCCGGTACATCATGGAGTCGATGCAGGACGTGGTCTTCACGCTGGACACCGACCTCCGCCACACCGGGGTCTACGGAAGGTGGCTGCAGAACTACCACATGACACCCGAGCAGTTTCTGGGGAAGACCGTTTCCGAGCTCCTTGGGGATGAGGCCGCACCGGAACACGAGGCGGCCGCTCGAAGAGCCCTGGCCGACGGATTCGCCGTGTACGAGTGGTCAGTCCCGAGGGCAGATGGCCGCGCCTTCTTCCAGACTTCGCTGTCGCGCATCACCGACCCCGACGGGCAGATTACCGGGCTTGTAGGAATTGGGCGTGAGATCACGGACCTGAAGCAAACCGAAGCGCTCCTGACCGCGCAGAATCGCAGCCTCGAACACCTGCTTTCCGTAGGCGACTCGCTGTCGAGCACGCTCAACATCGCGGAAATTCTACAGACGGCGGCATCAAGCGCCGTGAAGCTCACCGATCTGAACAGCGCCGCCATCTATCTGATTGACGACGATTCTCTGTTCCTCGCCGCGACCATCCCTCCGTTGCCGGCAGAATTCCCCGACGAGTTCCGCACGGCCCGGCGTTGCGACCATCCCCACGTCGAGCGGGTGGTGATGAACCGGGAGGTCGTTGTCTTTCCGGACTTCTCGAAAGATGAGCTCTCGCCGGCCGAACGCACCGTCTGTGAGGCGCGCGGCCTGCGAACGCTGGCGATGGTCCCGTTGGTTGGAAGGAGGGAATCCATCGGCGTTCTTCTCGTTGGGTCTACCGGAGAACCGCGCGAGATCACCGCGAGCCACGTGGCGCATTGCCGCATTATCGCCGGCCAGGTTGCGATAGCCGTGGAGAATGCACGTCTGCACCAGTCGATCTCCAGCGAACTGGAGGAACGCACCCGGGCGGAGCAGGCGCTACGCGTCTCTTCCGTGCAGCTCTCCCGCGCAATGGTGATCGCCCGGCTTGGTCACTGGGAGTACGACGTCGCGAGCGATCTGTTCACCTTCTCCGACAGTTTCTACGAGATGCTGCGAACTACCGCCGCCGCCCAGGGGGGCTACCAGATGTCCTCCGCGGAATACGCAGGGCGGTTCCTTCACCTCGAGGACGCACACATCGTGGCAGATGAGCTCGACAGCGCCCTCGCCGCACCGAGTGAGTCGTACCATTCTGCAGTGGAACACCGGGTTCGGTTTGGTGACGGAGAGCTCGGCGTCATCTCGGTGAAGATTTTCGTCGTGAAGGACGAGTCCGGAGCGACGGTGAAACTGTACGGGGTGAACCAGGACATCACCAATCACGGAAAGTGAACTACTGAGCCGCTCAGGGTTCGAACCTGAGACCCACGCCTTAAAAGGGCGTTGCTCTACCAGCTGAGCTAGCGGCCCGTGAGGGGATAATCTACCCAGAGTTCCCCTGCGTGTCAACCTGAGCGAGTGTTCCAAAAGCTGTGCATTTTCACCGTCCCCGTCAGCTCTCGGCGCCCCGCGACCGCGGCCGAAGGGGGATCTCGGCGCCCAGCAGCACGTTGTAAACCGACTGGAAACCGGGTTCCGTGGAGAGCTCGTCGCCGTAGATAGCCGCGTTCAGCGTCATGAAGGTCAGATCCAGTCCCAGGCCGGCGGCGAGCAGCCCACGGTTAAAGCCGAAGCGCAGATCGAGTACTTCGAGCAGGGTCACCTCGGTGCCGAACGCAAACTTCAGCACGATGTTCTCCGCCTGTTCGGAGGCGGTCCAGAAGTCGATGATGTTGCGATAGTCGGCAAACAGGGTCACGCGCGTCACGTAGCGCTCAAGAGCACCCAGTTCCGGCGAATACAGTGCACCGACCGAGAGATTCTGCGGGATGCGAGCGCGGGTCCGCTGTGCCGGAGACTCGTTGTCCAGGAAGCCCTGCAGCGTTGCGTAGCGATTGATCACCGCGGGTGCGATCAGGTTGGCCACCGTCAGCCCCACCGCAGCGCGATCGTCCCACCAGTAGCGCAGGCCCACGTCCAGAGCGAGGCCGGAGATCACATCGAACGGTTCGTTCAGAATCAGATCGCCATCGAGAGAGCCCAGCGTATCGGGCAGATCGAGGACCAGACTGGAGAACCCCGCACGTCCGGTAAGATAGCCTTTCACCAGAAACCCGGCGGCAAACTCTCCGCCCCAATTGGGAACCGGCGGAAGCAGAAACGAGTAGCCACCAGAGACCAGCAGTCGCTGGTAGAGGTTGAGGTCGACCGTATCGATCCCCAGGCCTTCCATGGTGAAGAAACTTCCGGCGGTTACCCCGACGCCAAAGCCGTTTCCCACATAGCCGAACGAGAGCGGCCCGACCATCGAGAACCCCGCGTAGAGGCTCGCGATCAGGTCGCTCACCTCGGGCCGGGAGAGCACGTCGGAGATATCGCCGTCGAGTCCTTCGGCGATGATGCTCGCCATGGTGAACATGGGCCCCGAAACGCCCACGGTCAACTCGGTCAGGCGAAACTGCGACTCGACCGCGCGAAACCCCGCCGGGTTGGCGAAGATGGTGGACATGTCATCGGCAAGTGCCGCCCTCACCCCACCGATGGCTGCGGTACGCGGCGATACGAAGCGAACGTTGGATTCATCGAGGAGCACGGGCGATGCGGGGAGC
>REDM01000140.1 GCA_007693485.1 Spirochaetaceae bacterium | reverse complement strand
GTCGGCATCGGCGGGTACTACGTCTTCGACGCCCTGTCGGACCTGAGCGATACCTGTTACAGCGACCGCATGATCGGGAACTTCTTCCAACTCACCTGCCCCTACCTGCGGCGCCTGCAGACCATCGCCTACTTCGCCCTCTACCGCCACCGCCACAGCTATCACGCCGCCATCCCCATCTATCGCACCACGCAGGTGCTGCTCGACGTCTACCGCTTCTCCGATCACTACTACGTGCAACCGGCCAAGGTGTACGGCCGCAAGAAGGCGTCTCCGTTGTCGGTGTTCCGCTGGGACGAGGAGCGCTTCACCCAGGTGAACGAGAGCGCCGAGATTGCCGGGGTGATGGCGTCTTCTCCCTGGGGCGGGCTGCGCTCGGCGAGTTACCGCATGGTGGGCCTCTGGGACAAGACCTTCATGCGCGCCGAGGCGGTGCTGGAGGCAATTGCCGCGGGCGAAATTCCGGAGTCGCGCACCGAAGTCTCCTTTCGCGAGCTCTTGCGCCTCATCATTCCGCGCGAAGAGCGAATGATCGACCTCGCCACACGCTACCTCTCGCTGCAGGATCTCATCGCGGTATGGAAGCGCATGATCGGCACCGGGATGATTGGCGGCAAGTCGGTGGGCATGCTGATCGCGCGCGCCATCATCCGCAAAGACCGGCCCGATCTGGCCGCCCGAATGGAGCCGCACGACTCCTTCTTCATCGGTTCGGACGTCTTCTACACCTTCCTGGTGAACAACGACTGCTGGTGGGACCGCCAGCGCCAGAAGGACCCGGAGACCTTCCTCACGGGCCTGGAGCGCGTACGCGACAAGATCCTCGAAGGCACCTTCCCGCCCTACGTCATCAAGCGCTTCGAGGACATGCTCGAGTACTTCGGACACGCGCCCATCATCGTTCGCTCCAGCAGCCTGCTGGAGGACAACTTCGGCAACGCCTTCTCGGGCAAGTACGACTCGGTCTTCTGCGCCAACCAGGGCACGCCCAAGCAGCGGCTCACCGCTCTGCTCGACGCAATCCGCACCGTCTACGCGAGCACCATGAGCGAAGAGGCGCTCTCCTACCGCCGCCGCCGGGGCGTGCTCGAGCGCGATGAGCAGATGGCGCTGCTGGTCCAGCGTGTCTCGGGCTCGGTCTACGACGGTTACTTCTTCCCGCAGCTTGCCGGCGTCACCTACTCGTTCAACCCCTACGTCTGGAGTCGCGAGATCGATCCGCACGCGGGGGTGCTTCGGCTGGTCTTTGGTCTGGGCACGCGCGCCGTGGATCGCTGGGACGACGACTACACCCGGGTGGTGGCGCTCAACGCACCCCAGCGTCGCCCCGAATCGAGCATGGACGCGGTGATCCAGCACACCCAGCGGACGGTTGACGTGATCGACCTCTCACAAAACGAGCCTCGCGGCATTCACTTCCAGGACCTGGTGCGCGAATGCCCGTCAATTCCGCTGCCATTGGTGGCCACCCGAGACCGCGCCACCGAGCGGGAGACCCGCGAGATGGGCATGCCGGCGCGCCCGCGCTGGATCCTCACCTTCGACCCGGTCTTTCAGGAAACCAACCTCATCAGCGACCTGCGAGAGATGGTACAGACCGTCCGCGCCGGATATGGAACCGAGGTCGACATCGAGTTTACCGCGAACCTGCGAGCTGACGCGGGCTACCACATCGACATCGTGCAGTGCCGCCCCTTTCACGCAAGCACCGACGAGGACGAGCCAATCGACCCCATTCCCGAGCTGGCCGAAGAGCGGATTCTGCTTCGCTCGGTGGGGGGCGTGATCGGCCACGGCCGGCAGGTGGTGCTGGACCGTATCATCTACGTTTCCCCGGAGGCCTACACCTCCCTGCCGGAACCGCGTCGTTACGCGCTGGCCCGGCTCATTGGGAGAATCACCAAGCACCGGGAGCCGCCGGTGGAACAGATCATGATCGTGGGACCGGGACGCTGGGGAAGCAGCACGCCGTCACTCGGCATCCCGGTGTCATTCTCTGACATCAATAACGTTTCGGTCCTGCTTGAGGTGGACGCCCTGCACGAGGGGCTTGTTCCCGACCTCTCGCTTGGCACTCACTTCTTCAACGATATGGTGGAGATGAACATGCTCTACGTGGCGCACTTCCTTGCGCGCCCGGAGAACCGCCTCAACCGTGACTTCCTGGATCTGGCACCGTCGAGCCTGATCCGGCTGCTGCCGGACGCGGGGGAGTGGGAAGAGATCGTGCGGGTGATCGACGTCGGCCCAATCACGGCCCCGGATGGTCCGGAGGTGATCCTGCAGGCCGACGCCCTCGAGCAGACCTGCGTGGTCTACACCAACCCCTGATCGAGCATCGCGTCGGCAACCTTCACAAAACCGGCGATGTTGGCTCCCGCCACGTAGTTGCGCCCCTGCTCGTACTCCTCGGCTGCCTGGGCGGTAGCGGAGAAGATGCGGTGCATGATATCGCGCAGGCGGGAGTCCACTTCCTCGGCGGTCCAGGAGAGCCGCATCGCGTTCTGGCTCATCTCCAGACCCGACGTCGCCACCCCTCCGGCGTTGGCCGCCTTGCCCGGGCCAAAGAGCACGTCGTTTTCCAGGAAGCACTCCACCGCTTCCGGCGTGGTGGGCATGTTGGCGCCCTCGGCCACCGCCTGGCAGCCGTTCTTCACCAGCGCACGGGCGTCATCCTCTTCGATCTCGTTCTGCGTGGCGCTGGGAAAGGCAACATCGGCCTTGACCGACCACGGCCGCTTGCCGTCGTGATAATCGCACCCGAATTTCTCGGCGTATTCGGAGATACGCCCGCGACGAACGTTTTTCAGCTCCATGATGAACTCGAGCTTCTCCTCATCGATTCCATCCGGGTCGTGCACAAACCCGCCTGAGTCGGAGACGGTGAGCGGCACCGCGCCGAGCTCAATGAGCTTCTTGCAGGTGAACTGCGCCACGTTCCCGGAACCCGACACCACGCACCGCTTCCCCTCGATGGAGTCACCGGCCGCGCTCAGCATCTCCTGGGCGAAGTAGACCGCTCCGTAACCGGTTGCCTCGGGCCGGACCAGCGAGCCACCCCAGCCGAGTGCCTTGCCGGTCAGGATACCGGAGAACTCGTTGGCGAGCCGCTTGTACTGACCGAAAAGGTAGCCGATCTCACGGCGGCCCACGCCGATATCGCCGGCCGGGACGTCGGTGTCCTTGCCGATGTGGCGCGACAACTCGGTCATGAACGACTGACAGAAGCGCATCACCTCGGCATCGGACTTACCCTTGGGATCAAAGTCCGAACCGCCCTTCCCGCCGCCCATCTGCAGCGTGGTGAGTGAGTTTTTGAACACCTGCTCGAAACCGAGGAACTTGAGGATGCTGAGGTTGACCGTGGGGTGAAAGCGAAGCCCGCCCTTGTAGGGACCGAGCGCGCTGTTGAACTGCACGCGAAAACCGCGGTTTACCTGTATGGAGCCGTCGTCGGCAACCCACGGCACGCGGAACATCAACACGCGCTCGGGCTCCACCAGCCGCTCCAGAATGCGTTCCTTGCGATACTCCGGCCGTGCCTCGATCACGGGAGCCAGCGAATCCAGCACCTCCCGCACCGCCTGCTGAAACTCCCGCTCGCCGGGATTCCGCCGCTCAACCAGTCCGCACACCTCTGTTGTATAGCTCATTCTCCTGTGCCCCCTGCGCGAATGAGTATACCCGGCGC
>REDM01000123.1 GCA_007693485.1 Spirochaetaceae bacterium | reverse complement strand
TCTGAAACTCGAACGTGCGCCGCTTCGGCAAGACACCAAGGAAGTGGCCGGAAAGAGACATACTCTCTTCGTGGACATCGGCGTCGACGATGGCCTCGCCCCTTAGCGCCACCTCGACTTGCTCCTTCCGGGCTTCCAGACTCATGCGGTCGATCACACTCGATTCGGGAAGCGTTGCGAGCATACGCTCGAGAGAAGTCTTTTCCGCAAGCAGCTGATCTCTCTCCTTCATTCAATACCCTCGTCGTGATGAAGTCATCATACACCATCATCCGGTCGTCGTTGACTCACGTCCTTTTCCAGACCGAAAATTATTCGATCAGGCGGAGATTGGCCCCCCATTGGGGATCTATTCCGGGACAAGACCCAATCCCCACCCGACGGACGGGCGTTTGCCAGCTCCGAAGATTGTGCCATGCAAACCTCACTCCACGCCCCTTGAAGAATCGAAGCCCCCCGGTCAAAACCGACCGATCGTTCGACCCGGATATCCCGGCCCTTTCCCGCTCCGTGTCGCGCATCATTCAACCTCCCCCTCCGGCACAGGGAAGAGCTGCTTCACCTTGATCTCGAAACCGGTACGCCCAATAACTGCGAGTACAGTCGAGCTCCGCCTCCCCATCCGCCCCGAATGCGGTCGGAGGCAGTTATCCGGAAATTCCGGACAACTGAGCCGGGGTCACGCTCCCCTTCAACAGAGATGTTGCCAAGCTGCTCATTGATCACCCGTACATCCTTCTTGAAGAGCTCTTCTACCAGCGCTCGCGCGAGCCGGAGCATTTCATTGACAAAGCGGCCCTCGACACAGGTGTGTCCATCAGCGGTTTCATACAGGCGGATTTCACCATTGGATGACACGGGGTTATTCGGTTTTGCGCTCATTATTCTTGCCCCTCCGGCGCGGGGAAGAGTTGCTGCATCAAGCCGCGTTTGTGCTGCTTGAGGGATTCGATTTTCTCCGCCTGCGCGGTGATCAGGGAGTCGAGGGAGGAGAGGCAGACGGCAATCTTTTGTTGTTCGGAAATCTTGGGGATTTTCACCTTGAAGTCACTAAGTGCTTCTTTGGTGATCGTCTTAATTATTCCGCCAGGTGCTTTTTCTTTTTCCAAATCGAATAGATTCTGAATAAGGTAGGCAAAGAAACTCTTCTCTATCGGCCGCAAGAATGTCTCAAATATCAGCAAGGTTCTGTCGATGAAAGCGTCATAGTGTGTAATAGCAACCCTGCCTATTGAGCCTTGCAAAGTGACGATCAAAGTCCCATTGGGAATAAAGACACTTTTCTCTGCTCCCAACTTACTGATCTTGCTTTTTGTTCTCTCTTTCACTCTCAAGTCGTTACCAACATCAAAGACCTGAATGAAAGGCATTCCATCCTGTTCGTCATACCATTCAGGCAAGCCATATGGTTGCGGAAAACTTCCGCGACGAAAAGTAGCGATATCAATTAGCGCATGTTCACTCCACTCCCCCTTCCCCCGGAACTCCGGAAACCGGAGGCGGGGTTGGGTTTGGCCGAGTTGGGGGAAGAGTTGCTGCATGAGGCCGCGCTTGTGGTCGCGCAGGGCTGCCAGCTTCCGCCCCTCCGTCGCGATCAGGGAGTCCAGCGAACCCAGACAATCGGCGATCTTCCGTTGTTCGGGAGGGGATGGAAGTGGGACGGGCAACGCCATTAGATCGTCGTCACTGACGTTGAGTGAGCCGTGAGCACGGGCGCCGATCGCGAGGAACTTACGGAGCCATCGTCCATGAAGATTGCCGGAGAATAAGAAGTCGAGATATGCCGGGTCGGCTTTTTCGCGGTCGACACGGAAGCACGTGAAGATGCTGTTAGGGACGGCGGCATTCGCTTCATCCAGATAGCGTGCAATGTAACCTTCTGGATAGGCCTTCGTAGCGCTCTTGTTGTAAGCAAAGTCGTCCTTCTGAAGCCGAATGTAGTTCCGAAGTGAGTTCCCCGCGATCGTGCGACCAAGCTTTTCTTGCTGACTTACCAATCCCATGCCCGAAGTGACGGTGTAGGGAATGCACGGCGTTGTGCCAACGCGGTCAGAAATCGAGTTCGCCAATTGCGAGAGCCGCACCTCGGCCCATTCTTCCCGAAACTCTGGAAACCGCAGTCTCGGCGTCACGTCTCGTTTGGTCTCTTGCTTCATCCCTTTTCCAACCGGTCTGGATTCTTCAACGCCTTCTTCTCTTCCGACGTCAGGCGGCGCTCGACCTTTTTCACATCCTCGGCAGGTGGCAGCGCTTCGGGGCGGATTCCCCGACTGAGCAGGGTGTCCCGGACAGCCTGGTTGTTGGTCACGTGCTCCGTCGAAATCTGCCCCTCGCTGCGCATCCGGTTCTCCCGCGCATTGTGGATCGTGATCTCCGTAGCGAAGTCCTTCGCCTTGAGGATGATAGTCGGGGCGAAGTCGGCCAGCGGTCGATTGTCAGGCACGCGCCAATGCGCCTTCATCGCCTGCGTGCTCTTGCTGAAGAGCGCCTGATCCCCTTTACTGCGGATCAGGGCAAAGCTCTGGTTGCCACCGGTGTGCTCGAAGATGACCTTGGACAGCTCCTTCTCGGTATTGGTGAGTTTCTTGCGAGCAGAAATGCGCTCCGCTTCAAGGAGACGTTGCTCGATCAGCTCCGCCCTGCGGGTCTGGATCGCGAAGTAGGTCTGGGCGAAGGCGATTTCCGGTTTCCTGGAGTCGCCGTTCTGGGCGATGAGGTAGCAGGCGTAGCGGGTGAGCATGACGTCGTCAATCTCTCGCTGCCCTCCCTTGCCGAGTTCGATCATTTTCCCGACGTCGGCAAAATGATCGGCGATGGTATGGCCAGAGACCTCGCAGGCAGTTCTGGCCTTGGAAATGACGCTGAGAAAGTTATCCCATTTGGTATACCCCAGCAGAAACTGAAGATCTCGTGCCAGCCAATATTCCACCCCGCTTTCCGTCTGCTGGGCGTGGCCCTCGAATGTTTCGGTCATCGCCTGAATCTGATCGCTCTCCATCAGCTGCCTCCTTCGAACCTACTGCTCATACGCGTTTAACCCCGAAATCATCCGGCCGCCCGCGCGCTTTTTCAAGAGCGGAACCAGGGCGTCCATCAGTGCCAGTTCCTTTTCGCGGCGCTCGCGCCAGCCCAGGTCCAGGGGGGCCATCAGGTCGGTCAGCTGTTCGCCGTCGAAGATCATGCGGTCGAGGATGGCCTCAACGAAGGCGTGCAGCGCCTCGTTGCTCAGGCCGTGACCGGCCGCGACCGCCGCCAGTTCGGCCTCGTGGCGTTCGTCCTTGAAGCGCTGGTAGCCCGCGCGCACCTCGTGTTCGGACAGGGGGCGGCCGGTTTCCAGCGTGCGGACGTAGGCCGTGATCTCGTCGAGTTCGTCCATGAACTTCGCGTCCGAGCGGATCAGGCGGATGAGCTGCTCGCGGCTCATCTCCTGCTGGGCCGGCGTCTGGCCGCTGAAGCGGGAGATCAGGTTCATGATGTAGTCGTAGTCGATGTCCGCCGACGCGAAGAGGACGAACTCGAAGTCAAACTGGTCGAGCGCCTCCTCGGGTGCGCCGTACTCCCGCTCCGGCGTTTCGCCGACCTCCTCGCCGGAGCCCGTTGTCTCGCGAAGCGCTTTGAGCCGCTTGCCGATTTCCAGGTAGACCCCGCGGAAGGCGCGCGCCTCGTCTTTGGGGAGGGTCTGCTCGATCTCGCCGCGCTGGTTGTCGGTGAGGTCGGTGTACTGGTCGAGCTGGGTGGCCAGGCGCTGGATCTCCCGGTACTGCCGGGCAAAGGCGATGCGGGCCGAATCGCCCCTGAGGTTGGGCACCGCTTCGGGGCGTGCCTCGAGGCCCTGGGACTGCATGAAGTCGTCCAGTTTCTGCCTGGCGTCCTTGAGCCGTTCGATCACCACCGGCGCCTTGTCGACCAGCCAGATCTCCCTGGCCTGCTCCGCGCGTACGCCGGAGAAGAGGGTGATCGCCTCGTCCACGTTGTCCTGCTGGCCGCGGAAGTCGAGGATGTGGCCGTAGGGCTTGGCGGCGTTGAGGACGCGGTTGGTGCGGCTGAAGGCCTGGATCAGGCCGTGGTGCTTCAGGTTTTTGTCGACGTAGAGGGTGTTGAGGTACTTGGAATCGAAGCCGGTCAGGAGCATGTCGACAACGATGGTGACGTCGATTTTCTCCGCGCCCTTTCCGGGGAGGTCACGGTTGGGGTACTGCTGATCCTTGATGCGCTTCTGGACGTCCTGGTAGTAGGCGTCGAACTCGCCGATGGAGTGGCTGGTGGCGTAGCGGGCGTTGTAGTCGGCGATGATGGTCTTGAGGGCCGCCTTCTTCCGGTCCGGCTCCTGGCGGTTGTCCATCAATTCCTGCGGCAGGTCTTCCTGGAGCTGCTTGACGTCGGGGTTGCCCTCGGCCGGGGGCGAGAAGACGGCGGCGACCTTGAGCGGGACGAAGTCCGGATCGCCGGCCCGGCGCTCGGCCTGGACCTGCGCGAACAGCTGGTGGTACTCGATGGCGTCGTTGATTGAGGCGGTGGCGAAGAGGGCGTTGAAGCGGCGCCGGCCGGTGGCGGCATCGTGTTTGTCGAGGATGGCCTCGACGATGGCGCGCTTGGCCAACGGTTCGCCGGGCCGGGCCTGATCGCCGTCGGGCTTGAAGTAGTCCACGTGGAAGCGAAGGACGTTTCGGTCTTCGATGGCGTGGGTGATGGTGTAGGCGTGGAGCTCGCTCTGGAACAGGTCTGCGGTTGTTCGCAGCGTGGCGATATCGCCGTCGATCTGCCGGGCGGTGGCGTTTTCTTCGAAGATCGGCGTGCCGGTGAAGCCGAAGAGTTGGGCCCTGGGGAAGAAGTTCCTGATGATCTGATGGGTCTGGCCGAACTGGGAGCGGTGGCACTCGTCGAAGATGAATACCATGCGCTTGTCGCGCAGCGGTTCGAGGCGCTGTTTGAAGGTGGCGTTCTTCCGGTCCGGCTTGTTGTATTTGCTGGTCTCGTCGAGGGCGAGGCCGAGCTTCTGGATGGTGGTGACGATGACCTTGTCGGCGTAGTCCTCGGAGACGAGGCGTCCGACGAGGGCGGCGGTGTTGGTGTTTTCCTCGACGCAGCCCTCCTGGAAGCGGTTGAACTCTTCGCGGGTCTGGCGGTCGAGGTCTTTCCGGTCCACGACGAAGAGGCACTTGTGGACGGTGGCGTTGAGCTTGAGAAGGGTGGAGGCCTTGAAGGAGGTCAGCGTCTTGCCCGAGCCGGTGGTGTGCCAGATGAAGCCGTTGCCACGGTTTTCGCGGATGCACTGATCGATGGCCCGGACGGCGTAGACCTGATAGGGGCGCATCATGAGCATCTTCTGTTCGGAAGCGACCAGGACCATGGAGCGGCTGATGGTTGTGCCGAGCGTGCACTTGGGCAGGAAGGAGTCGGCGAAGTCGTCGAGGTGCGTGATTTTGGTGTTGTCTTCGGCGGCGTGCTGGTAGATGGGCAGGAAGTGTTCATCGGCGTCGAAGGCGAAGTGGCGGTCATTATTATTGGCGAAGTACCAGGTCTCGGTCCGGTTGGAGACGATGAAGAGCTGGACAAAGCAAAGCAGCGTCCGGGTATAGCCGTTGCCGGGGTCTCTCTTGTAGTCAACGATCTGCTGCATGGCCCGCCGGGGGCTGATGCCGAGGGTCTTGAGTTCGATCTGGACGACGGGAACGCCGTTGATCAGGAGCATCACGTCGTAGCGCTGGAAGCTGTTCTGGGTGTTGATGCGCAACTGGTTGACGACCTCGAAGCTGTTCTTGCACCAGTCCTTGATATTGACGAGGGTGTAGTTGAGCGGGGTACCGTCGTCGCGGGTGAAGCTGTTGATCTCACGAAGCAGGGTCGCGGCGGTGAAGACGTCGGGGGTGATGATCTCGTCGAGCAGGCGCTTGAACTCGCCGTCGGTGAGCTGGACCCGATTGAGCTCCTGGAAGTGAGTGCGAAAGTTGGCCTCGAGTGCGGCGCGATCGCGGATGTCCGGGCGGTGGGTGTACTTGAGATCGGTCAGCCTGGCGATCAGCGCCTGTTCGAGTGCGTGTTCGGTCATGCTCGTCGACTCTCCGGGGTCTGGGGTTTCCGGGCTGCGGCGGAACGGATCGCGACAGTCACGCGGTATGGTACTACGTGGTGACGCTGTGCGCAAGAATGAGCGGGCGAGCGCGTCTTTCATCGTCAGCGAGTGGTGTCGCCGGGTTACGTCCTGGGCTGTTCCAGAATCCACAGAGTTCCCCGGTAGTCTCCGTGTGTCGCCGGGAGCTCGAGTCCCCGACTCATCAGAACGGTTCCGCAGACGGTCTCTTGAAACCAGCCGTGCCCATCTCCGACGTCGAGCGGCCCGGGAGCAGTTGGGAGGGGCGAATCCACGACTCGCACGGTGTAGAGCGCCTCGGGGTCAAGGCCGGGTACGGGGAGCCGTTGGTCGGCGGCGTTTACCGGTGCCAGAATACAGACGTGAAAGACCAGGGCGCACGAGCGATCGTCGGCGATCACCGCCCAGGCGGCGTCCTGCGGGCGGGTCGAGCGGCGGGCCTGGGCCATGTCGGTCGGGAGCGGATCGGGCAGTATCCGTACGAAGCGTCCGGTTCGCAGGAGGTCACGATAGTGGCGGTAGAGAGCCGAGCCGAGCCGATAGGTGGCGCGATCCTCGGCGGCCTCGGCGGAGAGGTCAAGTTCGTACCCATAATTGAAGGCCAGAGCTGTCACCACTCGCGTCCAGGCGGGGGTTACCCGGCCGGTCTGATGATTGGGCGAGGCGGACACGTGGGCTCCCATTGTTTCCGGCGGAAAGAGGACACTGCTGCCCCGCTGGATCGCAAGCCGCTCGATTGCATCGGTCTGATCGCTGGTCCAGAACTGTGGCGTCCACCCGAGCATTCCATAGTCAAACCGCCCCCCACCCCCAGCGCACCCCTCGATGAGAATCTGGGGGAACCGGGTTACCAGTCGGTCCAACAATCGGTAGAGACCGAGCGTGGAACGGTGCATGACCTCGCCCTGGAGGCTCGCTGCGAGAGCGAGTGACCCGGGCTCGCTCATGTTCCGGTTCATGTCCCACTTGACGTAGTCGATTGGTGCGGACTCCAACAGATCGATCAGGGTACGGGTCAGATGATCAACCACCGCCGGGTTCGAAAGATCGAGGACCATCTGGTTTCGGGCGAGGGTCGGTGTCCGTCCGGCAATCTGGAGCGCCCACTCCGGATGGGCGCGATAGAGATCGCTGTCGGGGCTGACCATCTCCGGCTCAACCCAGATACCAAACTTCAACCCCGCCCGGTGTACGGCCTCAGCCACCGGACCTAACCCGTCCGGGAACTTGCCACGGTCGGGCGCCCAGTCGCCCAGGGAGCTTGAGTCGTCGTTTCGCCCTGTGAACCAACCATCGTCGAGGACCAGCATCTCGGCACCAATCTCCGCGCCAAGATCGGCCAACCGCCGAACCTTCGCGTCATCCACATCGAAGTAGTAGGCCTCCCAGGTGTTCGCGACAATCGGACGATTCCGGTCACGCCAGGCAGGGGGAAGCAGGGCGGTACGGACGAACTGGTGCAACTGTCGGGACAGACCGTTCAACCCATTCGCGGAGAACGCGAGGGCGCACGCGGGGGTGTCGAAATGTGATCCGGGTTCGAGATTCCACGCAAATCCAAACGGGTTGATCCCAGCCTGAACCCGTGAGATGCCGAACTGATCCATCTCGATCATGTGTCGGTGGTTTCCACTGTAGAGAAGAGAGAATCCGCGGACCTCACCGTGATGCTCGCTTGCCGCAGCGTCCATGACCGCGACAAACGGTGCGTGCTGGTGCCCCGACGCTCCGCCGCGACTCTCCACCTGCTGCACTCCCGGTGCAATTGCCCGCCGGTGCAGGTTCCGCTCGCGTGCCCACGCGCCGTTCAAAGTGACCATGTCCAGAGGAGGCTCAGACGCCGGGAGGTCCACCGAAGCGGATGCTGCAGATTCGAGCGTCATCGGCAGGGTTCCGGTATTGCTGATCCGTGCCCATCGAAGCAGCACCGGAACGTCCGCGACCACGGTGTAGAAGAGCGAGACGCTGGTACCACCAGCGGGATCGATGCAGTCGATCCGAAGAGTAGACGCTTCCACACCGGTTTCCGCGTAGATCCAGGGCAGCCCCTGTGGTCTTGCCTCATCCGATATCGCCGCGTTTCCGTGAAGCAGGACATGACCGGCGTACTCCAGGGCTCCTGCACGGGTACCGTCGTCACGGCGCACCATCCACGCCGGGGCTCTCAGCTCGCCGGTACCCCACGATGGGTATTCGCGGGGAAGCAGATCGGGCGAGAAGAGCGGAGATGGTTGGCCGGCCGTGTGAGGGTCGTCGGGATGCAACATCGCGCTGGTGGCCATATAGGCCGCAACCCGCGGTTCCCGATCTCTGCCAGGCGCGGTGCTGATTCGGGGGCCCCAGTATTCATGGGTCACCAGGCGCCCGCCAAACACGGAAATGATGTAGCTTGCCGGTCCAACGGCGATGTGGAAAACCGGCCCCGTGGAAATCCGGATCTCGTTGAGCATGGGCGAATCTTACACTATTCCTCCGCCAACGGTGAGACCCGTGACGCGTCCTGCGACGATTCCCGCCGGCAGAAACCGGCGATTTCTCGACTTCCCGGAAACGGTGTTCCGTCGTACAATTGCGCCATGGTTCCTCACCCGTTTCCTGATCCGGCTGTCTTGTGGCAGATGCCCGAAATCACCGGGCTCAACCGTCTTCCCGCCCGACCCAGCCTGCTTCCCTTCCGGTCGCACGAAGCCGCCCTGGCGGCGGTACACCTTCCGTGGGACACGCGCCGCGCGTCCTGTCCCGACGTGCTCGACCTCTGCGGTGATTACGCATTCGAACTCTTCGCCCGTCCCGAGCCGGCGCTCACCGCTCGGGAGACAGATGGGCGAGAACCCTCGGGTCGAATCACCGTTCCCGGCAACTGGACGATGCAGGGCTGGGATCGTCCGTGGTACACCAACGTGATCATGCCCTTTCCGCACAAGCCTCCCTCTGTGCCGCACGACAACCCCACCGGCTGGTACCGACGGCGGTTCCGTCTGCCGGAACAGTGGACGGGCGGTCGGGTGGTGCTCCACGTCGGGGGAGCCGAAAGCGTTGCGCTGATCCACGTCAATGCCCGGTTCGTGGGAATGGCGAAAGACTCCCGTCTCCCTACTGAGTTTGACGTTACCGAGTATCTGCGCGCTCAGGGGGCCGAACCCGCCGCGGAACAGGTGATCGACGTCATTGTGATCCGCTGGTCGGACGGAAGCTTTGTTGAGGATCAGGACCAGTGGTGGATGGCGGGCCTGCACCGGGAGGTCTACCTCTATCGGACCGGCCCGGTCCATCTGGCGAACGCCGCCGTCACTGCGGACTTCGAGGCTGGAACCCGTGCGGGCCGCCTGGACGTGGAGATCACCGTCGGGACGGCTGTCGGCGAAGACTCGCCGTCCCGGGAGTACGGGCCCAAGCCGGCGTCTTCGGCGGAGCCGTGGCCGGCGACCCCCGAGGGGCGCGATCTCGCAATTGGCTGGAGCGTGCGCCTGCGACTGAGCGAAGCGCCGACGGTAGGCCCTCCGACGGAAAAGACGGCCCCTGCGGCGATGCGCTGCCTGGGCAGCTTCGCGGTTGCGCCCGGATACCGAAACGGCGGCCATCAGGTTCGCGCATCGCTTCCCGTGGGAACGGTGGTTCCGTGGAACCATGAGGATCCGGCTCGATACCACCTGTCGGTCGAGCTCTGCAACCCGAATGGTGAGGTGGTCGAAGCCACCGCACTCGCGATTGGATTTCGTCGCGTTGAGGTACGTGATCGCCGCCTGCTGATCAACGGTCGGATGGTATACATCCAGGGCGTCAACCGGCACGAGCACGATCCGGTTCTGGGCAAGAGCGTCGATCGCCGCTCCATGGAGACCGACATCACCCTGATGAAGCAGCACCACATCAACGCGGTTCGCACCAGCCACTACCCCAACCGCGAAGAGTGGTACGAAGTGTGCGACCAGTACGGGATCTACGTGGTAGACGAGGCGAATATCGAAGCCCACCACTACTACGATCAGATCTGTCGAGATCCCTCCTGGGCGACCACCTTTCTGGACCGTGGAAGCCGGATGGTGCTTCGGGATCGCAACCATCCGAGCGTCATCATCTGGAGCCTCGGAAACGAAAGCGGGTACGGCGCCAACCACGACGCCCTTGCAGCGTGGATTCGTCGTCACGATCCTTCGCGACCGATCCAGTACGAAGGGGCTGTCCGGCAGGAGTGGGGGCAGGGTCCGTACGACTTCCGCCGCGGGCACCACGCCACCGACATCGTCTGCCCGATGTACCCACCCATTGCGGAGATCACCGAATGGGCACGCACCACTGACGACCACCGGCCCCTGATCATGTGCGAATACAGCCACGCGATGGGAAACTCGTGCGGAAGCCTCGACGACTACTGGCACGCGATTCGCAGCCACCACGGGCTGCAGGGTGGGTTCATCTGGGACTGGGTTGACCAGGGGATCGCGGTTGAACGGGAAGGGCGGCGATTCTTTGCCTACGGCGGGGACTTTGACGAGCCGACCCACGATGCGAACTTCTGCGCGAACGGGCTCATCGGCCCGGACCGCGCTCTTCGTCCCGCGATGCGGCAACTGTTTCATATCTTCCAGCCGGTGACGGTCTCCATGCGAGGCGACGGCACGGTGCTGGTCCTCACCGTCCACAACCGGGCGGTGTTCACGCCGCTGAGGGATGTGGAGCTCACCGTGGAGTTCCTTGCGGACGGAAACGTCGCCGAGGCGGTTGCGATTGACCCACCGCTCATTGCCGCCGGCGAAGCGATGACCCTGACCGTTCCCCTCCCCGCGGTGCTGCGAAGCGATGAGTACCGCGACGCCGAAATCCTGGCAACCGTTCGCACCCGCACGGCAGCCGCAAACTGGTGGGCGCCGCGCGGGTTCGAACTCGCGTGGGATCAGACGGTGCTCCGGAGGGCCGCCGCGCAGCGCCGGGCAGACCGATCCACGCCGTTGGTGCCCGCAACCGCCGTGGAGTGGGTCCCCGCAGGAACCGGCGCCGAAGGAGCGCGAGGGACCACCGACAGACCGGCGATGTCGCTCGTGGTCGGAGGCCGGGCGGTGTTGACGGTGGATGGAACAACGGGCGCGTGGAGGGACTTCTCTCCCGGAGTTCGGCCCGTCAGCGTACTGCGCGGTCCGGCCGTCTGTCTGGTGCGGGCCCCGACGGACAACGACCGGCTGAAGGCGATTCCCGACGGGAAACCGCCGGCGGCCGAGAGGTGGAGCCGGATGGGACTGACCGATCCGGGCCCGCGGAGCGCGGATGTCCACATTGACCCGCAGACCGGACGGCTCAGGCAGTTGATCAGCTGCGGCGATCTTGTGGTGACGCTGGATCTGTGGTGGGAAGGGGCACTTCGGCTGCGCGCCGAGTATCGGGTCCCCGAATCGATGGCCGACCTGCCCCGGCTGGGCCTCGCCTTCGTTCTGGACGAGCGATACTCCCGCTTCGGCTGGTACGGGCGTGGTCCACATGAGAACTACCCGGACCGCACGTCGGGGGCGGCGGTGGGTCGGTACGAGCTGTCGGTGGACGGCACGGTCGAGGACTATCTCGTGCCCGGTGAGCACGGACATCGGTGCGAAGTGCGGGAGTTGACGCTTCTCGCGCCCGGAGCGCGGGGTGACATTGCCCCACGCGTGACGATCACGGCGGCGAACCCGGAAGACCAGATCGGCCTCTTCGGGTTCAACGTCGGTCGATTCTCCCTGGAGACCCTCGCCGCCGCCCGGCACACCAGCGATCTCCATCCCGATGCCGCCACTCACCTGATCATCGATGCCGCCCACAGAGGAGTCGGAACCGGCGCCTGCGGTCCCGACGTCCTTCCGCGCTTCCGAATCGCGCCCGGCACCTATGTGCTCGACGTGTCGATCACGGCCGGATAGGGGCGATTGGTGAGCGCGGCGTACCAGACACCGATTGGCCGTACGGTCCAACGCCACGCCCGACACGTGGTGCTTGCGGTGGTGCAGCTGCTCGGCTACCCGCTGTTCTGGTTCGGGTTTGTGGCGGCGTTTGCTGAGCCGACGGTATCGACTGACCTTGTGGGCACCGTGCGCGTGCTGGCGGCCGGGCACGTGGCCATCAGCCTTGCGGTGCACCTCTGCCAACGGCGATCCACTACTCACATTCTGCTGGGGGTGAGGGTTCTTCTGTTTGCGCTGACCATCCACACGGTACCCGCGGCGTTCGACGTGACGCTGCCGCTGGCTCTGGTGCTTCTGGCCGAGGGCGCCCTGCTGCGCACCCCGCTGGAACGGGTCGGCTACCACGCGCTGATTGTTGCGGCGGTGTTTGGCAGCTCGCTCGGTACCGAACTGCTCGGCGTAAACACCCTGGTCGATATTTCCGCCGGACCCACTCCCCTGACCATGGTGGGCACCATCCTGCTCTGGGCCGGCCTGGTGCAGATCTCGGCGTGGCTGTTTGACCGACACCATGGGCTGGTGGAGTTCGCCGGGCAGCAGACGGCGAGTCTGGCGAAGCTGTCGATGTTTAATCTGCAGTTGCAGCAGTACGCCCAGATGGTGGACGTAGAATCGGAGGTGCGGGAGCGGAATCGGATCAGCCGGGAACTGCACGACATCTCCGGCTACATGTTCACCAACCTGGTTGCGCTGATGGATGCGGCGATCAGCCTTGGCGGCCGCGACCCTGCCCGCCAGAGCGAGCTTCTGCTGAGCGCGAGAAAGCAGGCTCAGGAGGGGCTGCACGAAACCCGCATGGCGCTTCGTCGTCAGCGCGCGATTCAGCCGTCGCCCCATCACGGCCTTCGCATGATACACAAAATTGTGTCAATATTCCGGGAGGTAACCGGAACCGCGGTGGAGCTTCACCTGGGGAATCTTCCGGCTTCGTTCGACACGGAGCTCAACCTCTGTCTCTATCGTGTGGTCCAGGAGAGCATCACCAACGCGATTCGCCACGGAAAGGCGACGGCGGTCCGCATTCAGCTCTGGATTCATGAAGAGTCGCTGGTCGCAAATATCCACGATAATGGCGTCGGCGCGGCGGAGATCGTGAAGGGGATCGGGTTGGCGGGAATGGAAGAGCGAGTTCGCGCCCTCCAGGGGAGTTTCTCTGCCGGAAATGCTCCCGACGGTGGTTTTGAGCTGGAGATACGGATACCGCTGATTCGGGTCGGCTCGGACTGGAATGCGCGGCAGGCGCAACGCCACCTGCTGAACCGCCCGCCGAATGAACGGGAAATCAACGACTCGGGGGAGGTGTCGCATGGCGGGTAGTCGCATTCTGATTGTCGATGACCAGCACCTCTTCGCGGAGAGCCTGAAAACCTTTCTGACCAACTACGCCGACGATCTGGACGTGGTGGGTATTGCCGGTAACGGCGAGGTCGCGGTTGGTATGGCTCGTGCCCTGGCTCCCGATATCATCCTCATGGACGTGCACATGCCGGTCATGAACGGGGTGGAGGCGACGCGACGAATCCTGAGCGCGCACCCGGAGATGCGCGTCATCATGCTCTCCACCTACGATGAAGACGACTACGTGCGGCAGGCACTGACCCACGGCGCGTCGGGGTATCTGCTGAAGGATATTTCGCCGACCGAGTTGATTGCGAGCATCCGTGCGCTTCGCGGCGGCGTACTGCAGATCAGTCCCCAGATTGCGGCCAAGCTCATCCAGGGGCTGCACGACGACGACGGGGCGGTGGTGCGAAAAGTCGCCCAGAAGTTCGAGTGGTTTGACAGCCTCACGCGCCGGGAACGGGAGATCTTCTCGCTGCTGGCTACCGGCTACGACAACGACCAGATCGCCGAGAAGCTCGGGATCGCGGAGCAGACGGTACGCAACCACGTGAGCATCATCTATTCAAAGCTCAACGTACACGACCGGTTTCAGATCATTCAGCTGGCAAACCAGATCCGGTACCATGAAGAGTAGCGAAACGGTACAAATGTACCGGACCTTTCGCGAGAAACCGGGATTTTTGTTTCTTTCGCATACACCGAACCGGGTTTACCCTGTAACCATAGAGTACATTCCCACAAGGAGGAACAGGGTATGAAGCGAACAGGAATGCTGGTGCTTCTGTTGACACTGGTCGCGCTCTTCGCGTTTGCCGGTGGTGGCAGGGAAACCGGAACCGATGCTCAGCGGACGCTGACCATCAACTCGTATATGTCGGACGAGGCGCCCCGACAGGCCTTTGCCGCGCTGGTAGCCGATTTTGAGGCGCGTAACCCGGACATCCGGGTGGTGGTCAACACCACCGCGCACGAGCAGTTCAAAACGCTGCTGCCCACCTGGCTGACGAGCCGTCAGGCGCCGGATGTGGTGACGTGGTTTGCGGGGTATCGTATGCAGGCGTTTGCCGACCAGGGACTGCTTGAACCGCTCACCGCAGCGTTTCCCGGAACCAGCTTTCAGGATGCGTTTCCTGAAGCGTTTGTTCGGGCATCGACGCACAACAACACGATCTACTTTGTGCCCCAGAGCTGGTACTGGTGGGCCGTGTACTACAATCGCCAGGTCTTCGATCGCCTTGGCCTCCAGACCCCCAACACCTGGGACGAGTTCCTGCAGGTGTCGGCGGCGCTGCGAAACGCCGGTATCGAACCAATCGCAATTGGCGCCCGTGACACCTGGACGGCGGGTGGTTGGTTTGGAGCGCTGAACGCGGCCATGAACGGCATCGAGTTCCACCTCGACCTAACCTCGGGAAGGGTGCCCTACACCGATCCCCAAATGCGGCGCGTGTTCGAGACCTTCGCGGACCTGAACACCCGGGGGTACATCATGCGCAACGCCACGAGTTACAGCTGGCAGGAGGCGGCGACGCTGCTGTTTAACGGCCAGGCCGGCATGTACCTGATGGGGCAGTTCATCAAGGACGTTGCTCCGGAGAACGTTCGCGACAACATCGACTTCTTCCGCTTCCCCAGCTTCGGCCGCCCTGGATATGCGGTCGAGACCCCGATCGACGGCTTCATGGTGCCGCGCAACGCCCAGAACAAGGAAGACGCGATGCGGTTCATGGCCTATCTCGCGACCCGCGAATCGCAGGAGCTCTTCACCGTTCCCCTCGGGCGCCTTGCGGCCAACAAGCACGTCCCGGCCCCGAATCCTGATGCACGACGGGGGCTGGATATGGTGCTTGGAGCGGAAGGGGCAACCCAGTTCTACGATCGCGACGCACCCGAAGAGATGGCCGCGCGAGGCCAGAACGCTCTGATCGAGGCGATGCAGAATCCCGCCCGGATTCCGCAGATCCTCACAGAACTTGACCAGGACCGACAGCGCATTCACCGCTGAGGCCACGCGCGTACCGCTTCCCCATCGGGTTTCGCCCGGTGGGGAGCGATCTCAGGGCAATTGACCACCGAGGAGCCGGAATGACACTGCGCCGCCACCACCTGACGCCCTGGTACTTTCTCGCCCTGCCACTGGCAATGTATCTGGTCTGGGTATTGATGCCCATCGCTCAGAGCATGCTCTTCAGTCTGACCGACCGCTCGTCGATTCTCTTCGGGCGACGGTACGTGGGACTGGCAAACTTCTTTCGACTCTTCAACGATCGCATTTTTCACCTCGCACTGCTGAACAACCTGCAGTGGATGGTTGCGTTTGTCCTTCTCCCGATTCCAATCGGTCTCGCGATCGCCATGTTCTTCAACCAGAACTATCCGGGCGCGAAGTACTTCAAGACCGCCTTCTTCATCCCGATGACGCTTTCGTACGCGGTGGTTGGTACGATCTGGGTCTGGATCTATCATCCGAGTTTTGGTGCGTTGAACACCACGCTCCGGGCGGTGGGGCTCGATCAGTTCGCCCGGCAGTGGCTTGGGGATCCTCGCTACATGACGCGGGCTCTGATCCTGGTTGGCATCTGGCGGCAGGTTCCCTACGTCATGATCCTCTACATTGCGGGATTGAAGAACGTGCCCGAAGAACTGGTAGAAGCGGCCATGATAGACGGCGCAAGTTGGTGGCAGCGGTTTCGAAGCGTGGTGCTGCCGATGCTTCGGCCGGCCACCATAGTCGCGATCACGATATCGATCATAGACAGTCTGCGTGCCTTCGACATTGTCTGGGTCATGACCAACACGCAGGCACGCGCCGCCGAGGTGCTTGCCACGTACATGTACAGTTCAAGCTTCCAATTCCAGGACTACGGATACGGCAGCGCAATCGCCGTCGTTCAATTCTTCATCACGCTTGGATTCATTCTGTTCTACGTAAACCACACGCTCAAGAGCGAGCACGATCTGTGAGGGGCCTGCTGTGAGCAAGACGCGTTCGACATCGCTTCGCCGCCGTATTGGCGCGACCGTTTTCTACCTTGGTGGGACCTTCATTGTGGTTGCGTGGCTGATTCCCGTGGTGATCGCCGTCTTTACCGCGGGAAAGAGCATGGACGAGATCATGGCGAGTCCTTTCATGTGGGCGCCGCCCCGGATCTGGACATGGGAGAACTTTTCCCGCGCGTGGAACAACGCCGGCATGGCGCGCTACATCGCCAACAGCTTCATCATCACGATCCCATCGGTAGTGGGCACGCTGATCATCTCGAGCCTTGGTGCCTTCGCTCTTGCCTTCTACCGCTTCCGCCTGAACCGATCGGTTCTTATCATTTTTGTTGCCGGCATGCTCATTCCGTTTCAGATGCTGATGATCCCGGTCTTCCGATTGAGTGACAACCTCGGTTTGCTCAACACCTACCACGGGGTAACGCTGTTCCATGTTTCGTTTCAGCTTGGCTTCTGCGTCTACTTCTTGCGCAACTTCATGCGGACGCTGCCCTTCAGTCTGGTGGAAGCAACCCGCATCGACGGCGCGCGTGACCTCACCATCTATCGACACGTCATTCTGCCGCTCTCGCTCCCGAGCATGGCGGCGCTTGCGGTGCTGCAGTTCACCTGGATCTGGAACGACCTGCTCTGGTCGATTGTGCTGCTCAATCAGAATCAGGTAATGACGGTTACGCAGGGCCTGGCGAACATGCAGGGGCAGTTTATCACCGCGTACAATGTGATCGCGGCCGGATCCATCATCGCGGCCCTTCCCCCGCTGATTGTCTTCCTGCTCTTCCAGCGCTTCTTCATCTCCGGCCTCACCGTAGGCGCCGAGAAGGGGTGACATCCGTCCGCGACCGGACGCAGCCGGCGATTCTGTACTACCGCAGTCTGTGATGATGGGAGCCCTGCGGTGGATGCGAATGCAGCGTGAGGTGGGGTTGACGGCGGTGGTACGCGGTGGTTGACGGTGGTTCACGGTGGCGGAGGGGCTGTGTGCATACGGGAAGTGTCTACAACAAGTAGGCATTTCGCGGGGCGGCGCAATGCCGTCGGAATGGGACCGGTGTTCAGGCCACCGATTTCGGGCCACAGAGA
>REDM01000037.1 GCA_007693485.1 Spirochaetaceae bacterium | reverse complement strand
CCGTGGTCAGCTCGTAGTCGGTGTACCCGGCGTTGGTGAAGAACTCGTGGCCGAGGTCGCGCAGCGCGTGCAGTGCAGCGATATCCTGTACGTAGCTGCCGGCCTGACCGTATCCCAGAGTGATGGATCGCACTCCCTGCTGCAGCGCGAGAATCCCTTCGATGAGCGCGACGGTGTGGCTGATGCACGGTGGAACCAGGGTGCCCGACAGCGGTCCGAACGGTTCGCGGTTGATGCGCACGCCCTCCTCTTCATACATGCCAACGAGGCGATCAACGTACTGCCAGTTCCGCAGCGATCGCTCCAGGGGTACGTCCTTGGTATAGGGGATGTTGTACGAAATGCCGCCGCCTTCGTACGAACTGAAACCGGCCGCGAGGGTGATCTCGGCGAGCAGGCGCGCATCGGGCGTTCCATGACGCACCTGCACCGGCTTGGAGAGTGATTCGACCACTTCCCGACACCCGGCCACGCCGTGGTTCACCGCGGGGAATCCGTTGAGCAGACTGTGGCCGGCCTCCCGCGAGCGCTCTACCCCCTTCTGGGCTTCTTCGTACCGGTTCTGTCGGGTGTAGGCGTCGATGGTGGTCGGGAGGAGGTCGCAGTGATCCTGCAGGAAGGTGAGCAGTCGAATGTGTTCCGACAGCAGGGCGACGCCTGCCCGTGGCTGGATCAGCACCGCGCCGCGTGCGTCCGCCTGCCGGAGCACCGACGCCATGTTCAGCGAGGCGTCGCGGCTCTGGTGAAACCGAATCGACTCCGCGAAGTCCACCTCGGCTCCCGTAGGCCAGCTTGCGCGAACGTCGGATTGCTGCGCGGTGAAGTCCTGTGCCGAAAGTGGCTCGTCGTGAAAGGTCATGGGGTTTCCTCTCTCCAGTGGTCTGCCGCGGCGACGCAGGCAGCGCGTTGGAATCGACGCGCGGCGTTTGCCAGCAACGGAAGCAGGTTTTCGCGATCGCGGTACCAGAGCGGACTCTCCGGCAGGAGCACCGTCCGGTTCTGTTCGTCGCGTTGCGGCCAGCGGACCAGCGGAGCGACGGTTTCGAAGTCATCGGAGGCAAGATAGCCACCGGAGCCTACCACGATGTCCACACCACGCAGGTCGGTGCCGGTCTGCAGCCATACGGCACCCTGCGGGGTGAAGACTTCGCGGATTCGCCCGGCGTGCCGTGTCAGGGCACCGCTGACACAGGCGGCGGCAAGGAGGCGGTCGCAGGCACGCTCTGCATCGGTCGATGCAATGCGCTGCGGTTCGCGGTGTACGGCAGCTGCGTGATCGGACATCTCTTGCTGGGCGACGTCATCGCCAAAAAAGGATCGCTGTGCCTCTGCCGCGGCCGGCGCGCTCACCCGCATCCCCAGGTCTCCCTCTACGGTGCGCAGCGTCGCTGGAGGAGGAGGGCCCTTCTGTACCACACGCTGTCCGTCGGCAGCAGCTGAGGCTCCTGTGGAGTAGACGTCGGTGGTAGCCCCGCCGAGGTCGACCAGACAGAACCGCGACCACCGCGGTAGCGACTGAGCCATGGTACGCACAAACTCGTAAACCACCAGAGGGGTCGGTTCGACGGGCTCATCGATCAGCAGATTCAGCTCGTCGAGTCCCTTCCCGTGAGCGATGGAGCCAATGAAGATATCCCGGATCGCGGCACGGGCGGGCTCCGGGTTGGCTGAGTCCAGCTCGGGAAGGATGTTTTCGGTGACCACCACAGGAAAAGCGGCAAGACGGTTGCACACGGTTTCCGCCATGGTGCGGTTGCCCGCGTAGACGATGTGGGGGCGACTCGACAGGCGAGTGAGCAGTTGGCTGTTGCGCTCGACGTATTCGCGGTTTCCCCCGTCGGTTCCCCCGGTAACCAGTACGATGTCGGGTGCGATGGCGTCGATGGCCAGGATGTCCTCGGTTGTGAGCTCGTACGCAAAAACCCGGCTGATCCGTGCCCCCGCTGAGAGCGCCGTCTGCCGCGCCATTGCGAGGGTGAGGTCGGGAACGATGCCCACGGCAACCACCGACAGTCCACCCTTGGCCGATGACGAACAGACCACCGGGCAGTCGGCGGCTTCGGGGGAATCACGACGGAGCTCGGTCAGGAGTTCGTGCACTGCGACGGGAAGGTGTGAAACCGTGGTGGGAACGGCCACCCGACGGACCAGATGCAGGCGTTCCTTGTGGTGCGAAAATTGTGCTGCCTTGGTCCAGGTGGATCCGATGTCTACTGCGATGATGGTGTCTTTGGTGGATCGTGGCGCGGGGGGACGCGTCGTCTCCGTGCGGCTCATCGGGACGTCCCCGCGGGTGCCGTTCTGGCCACACAATCGGAGGACAGGAGATCGACCACCGCGTCGAGATCGGCGTTGGGGCCAAAGACTCGGTCGTACCCCATCGACCGGTAGAGTTGTTCAACCTCTGCCGCGTCGTGTTTGCCGATCACAAGGTTGCCACCTACATAGAGAATGATATCTCCCACGCCCCGCTCGATGCAGCGGTCGCGAAACCCCGCACAATCGATCTCGCCGTGGCCGTAGAGAGAAGAAACCAGGATTGCCGCCGCCCCCGTTTCAATGGCTGCGTCAATGAACTCGTCCTGACTGACCATGACCCCCAGATTGATCACGTGGAAGCCGCGATCGGAGAAGAAGGCCTCCAGGATCTTGTTGCCAACGGCGTGACAGTCGCTTCCGATGACTCCCAGTACAATCGTGTGCGCATGCATTCCGGCCACCTCAGCGCGTCAGCAGGGCGGAGATCCGCTCTTCCAGATAGATGAGCGAGCCCCGTTCGATCTGATGGGTGAACTCGATGAACCAGCCGCCCCCTTCCTTGAATCGCGGAAGCGCTGCGCGGTGGTTGGGAAGTTGCTCCAAGGCCACTCCGGGCGGGATGATGACCCCGTCGATATCCGCCAGAAATTCGATCAGGTCCGGCTGATCGCTCACCAGAGCGCGTCGGACGATGTTGGGGGAGAGGCGAAGCTCACCCAGCTTCCGTTCGATGATCTCGGCAAAGCGGGGACTCACCGTCAGCAGGGCAATCCGGCTTTTGCGCCCCAGCGAAGCCAGGGAGGCGATGGTATCGGGGCTCGGCGAAACGGCGGCCTGAAAAATCTTCTCTTTCAGTGCCGGCGCGAGCTCCAGCACCTCGCGGTAGTGAGTGGATGTAGTCAGAATGAGATCAAAGCTGTGCAGCAGCGCCTCGGGTGTTGGATGCGCTTTGAGTTCCGAGAGCAGGATCTTGTGCATCCAGGAGCGCGAGACGTAGAGCAGTTGATTTTCGTAGATCGCCATTGCCTCGGGGTTGCAGTCGATTCCGGCGAGGTTGAACTCGCGCAGCTGCTGTTCGCGCTCGAGGAGCTTTACCTGCACGTAGGTGCGGATCTCTTCCAGCGAGAACTCGAGCTCCAGCATCCCGCGGATGGTGTTGTCAATCAGTTCCATCGCGCGCTCTTTACGCCCCGCGTTGGATTGGCCGCCTGATTGGGCGATATAGGTGCCGCTGCCACGCACCACCTCGACGATACCGTCTCGTTCGAGCTCTTCGTACGCGCGGGTGATGGTTCCCCGCGCAACCCCGATCCGCTCGGCCAGTTCACGCTCGGTTGGCAGGCGCTCTCCGGCTACCACCGCACCGCCCCGTGCGAGCCGCGTGACCCGCTCGATGATCTGGCGGTAGACCGGTACATCTCGTGATCGACTGATTCCTTCGCCCCAATCCACCGTGCCTCCCCGATTGCCCCTTT
>REDM01000193.1 GCA_007693485.1 Spirochaetaceae bacterium | reverse complement strand
ATCGACCAGTTTTCCGGCAAGCTCAGTTTCATGAAGGTGATCACCGGTGCGCTCACCGCCGACACCGAGCTCTACAACGTACGCGAGGAAAAGAAAGAGCGCGTCTCCAAGTTCTACGTCACCCAGGGAAAGAAGCTCGAAGAGGTATCCAAACTGGTAGCCGGTGACATTGGCGTTATCGCCAAAGTGGGCTCCGCCCGAACCAACGACAGCTTTGGCACCCCGGAGAAGCCGCTGCACTTCAAACCCCTCGCCCTGCCCCAGCCGGTCCACGCGGTGGCCGTAGAGGGGGCGCAGAAGAAAGACGAAGACAAGCTCGGCGACGCCCTGCACAAGGTGGTCGAAGAAGACCTCACCTTCCGCGTTGCCTTCAACGGCGAGACCAAAGAGACCGTAATCTCCGGCATGGGCGAGCTGCACATCAACATGATCCTCAACAAGATCCGCGAGCACCAGAAGATCGAGGTCAACACCCGCGTTCCCAAGGTTGCCTATCGCGAAACCATCACCAAGGGCGCCGATGCCACCTACCGCCACAAGAAACAGTCCGGCGGACACGGGCAGTTTGGTGAGGTCACCATCAAGGTCAAGCCGCTCGAACGCGGTGCGCAGTACTCGTTTGAGAACCTGATCCGCGGCATGGCGGTCTCCAAGGGCTACATCCCCGGCATTGAAAAGGGTCTGCACGAGGCGATGGAAGAAGGCTTCCTTGCCGGTTACCCCGCCGTGGACATCGGCGTGGAACTCCTCGACGGAAAGGAGCACTCGGTAGACTCTTCAGAAATGGCGTTCAAACTCGCCGCCAAGGGAGCCCTCAAGGACGCGGTTGCCAAGGCCGGCCCCACCCTGCTCGAGCCGGTGATGAACCTCGAGGTCTTCATTGAGGAAAACTACCTCGGGGATGTGCTCTCGGACCTTACCACCAAGCGCGGTCGCGTGCTCGGTCAGGACCAGCTCGGCGGCGGTATCATCGCCATCCACGCGCAGGTTCCGCAGGCGGAGCTGATGCGCTACTCGATTGACCTGCGTTCGATCACCTCGGGTACGGGGAGTTTTGAGATGAGCTTCGACCACTACTCACCGATCTCGGGTCGTATTGCGGATGAGGTAATCAAGGCCGCTCAGGCGGAAACGGAATAACGCAGCGGTTGCCGGCGGGAAGCCGCCGGCGGCGCGAATGAACACCGGTTACGCGGATCGCACCACCCAGAGGTCGTGGATGGTGTGTTCGCGCCTGAGTCCCTTGCGCTCAAAGGATGTCTCGGGGCGCCACGGTTGCCGCGGCGCAAACCCGTCGTGCGGGTTGGTAAAGCCTTCCGCGGCGAAAAAGACCTCCAGCATCTGCTCGGCGTAGTCCCTCCAGTCGGTCACCAGATAGACGTAACCACCCGGTTTTACTTTTGGCCGAAGCAGCCGCACAAAGTCGGGCTGAATGAGTCTGCGCTTGTGGTGCTTTTTTTTGGGCCACGGATCGGGAAAGAAGATGTGTACGCCGTCGAGACCGGCATCCGGGGTCATCTGCGCCAGCACCGCCACGGCGTCGTGGTTGATAATCCGCACATTGCTGAGTTCTGCCGCCTCAATCCGGCCGAGGAGCTTCCCCACGCCGGGTCGGTAGACCTCCACTCCAAGGTAGTTGGTCTGCGGCATGGTTGCCGCAATCTGAGCGGTTGATTCTCCCATGCCAAACCCAATCTCCATCACCAGCGGTCGCTCGGGAAACGGAAACAGTGCGCGAAGATCGCTCGTCACGGGCTGAAACGCGACACCGTACGCACCGAGGAGCCGGTCGTAATCGCGCCGTTGCGCAGGACTCATGCGTGCCTGCCGCAACGCGAAGGTTCTGATCTCACCGGCGGGACGGTAGGCGCGCTCGGCGTTGTCGGTCGCTACGCTCCGTTGCCCCTCGGTCGTGTGGTTCGAGGCAGCGTCCGTGCTCATGCGCTGTATCCGTGGCGCGACAGGAAGCGCTCGATCTGGTCGATGCGATCAAAGGTCAGCAGCTTGCGCGCGAAGGTGCGCGCGTCGCGGATGGAGAGCTGCGGGATCATCTCCTTGATCCGTGGCAGCTGTCGCGGTTCCACGCTGAAGGTGCGCATGCCAATACCGAGCAGAAAGAGAATCATCGCCTCGTCGCCGGCCGCGTCGCCGCAGATGGAGACAGGGCAGCGAGCCTGCCGACCCGCCTCGCAGACGCGCCGCAGCGAGCGCAGTACCGCCGGGTGGTAGGGTTTGTACATGTGACCAACCCGCTCGTTGGTGCGGTCCACACCGAGGGTGTACATCACCAGATCGTTGGTCCCGATTGAGAGAAAGTCGGCCGCCTTTGCCAGGGCGTGGGAGATCTCCACGGCGCTTGGAAGCTCGACCATGGCGCCCAGTTGCGGTGTGGCGTTATGGGCAATACCCTCCGCGGTCAGCTCCCGGCTGCAATCCTGCAGGTGGCCCTTTGCCGCGATGTACTCGTCAACCGAGGAGACCATGGGCAGCATGATGCGCAGGTCTGCATCCAGACCCGCCCGTAGCAGGGCGCGCAGCTGATCGCGAAAGATCTCGGGACGATCGAGGCAGAACCGGATCCCGCGAAAGCCCAGGAAGGGGTTGGTCTCGACCACACCCGACTGCGGGGCGAGCTTGTCGCCGCCGATGTCCACGGTGCGAAGCGTTACCGGCCGGCCGTTCATCGACTCGATCACGCTTCGGTAGATGCGATACTGCTCTTCTTCGGTGGGAAAGGTGTTCTGCACAATGAAGGGAAACTCGCTGCGGTAGAGGCCGATGCCCTCCGCCCGGTTTTCCTGCGCGATCCGCGCATCGTGAAATATATTGATATTGGCAAGAAGGTGCACACGCTGATTGTCCCGGGTGTGCGAGGTTTCGGGAATCTCTTTCTTGACGCCCCGGCCGTCCGACCGGTCGAGGTTCTGCTGAAACCGGGCAAGTACGCTCTCCTCGGGCTCGACGTAGACGGTACCTTCGTAGCCGTCGAGCAGCAGACGCGTTCCGTCGGCAACGGCGAAGAGCCGTGCATCCTTGCACAGCACCACCGGAAGACCCAGGGAGCGCGAGAGAATGGCTATGTGGGCGGTAACGCCGCCGTCTTTCAACACCAGCCCTTCGGCGTGCTGCGCAGCGATTCTCACCAGCTCGGAAGGAAAGACATCGGCCGCCAGGATGATCTGTCCGCGATAGTCGCCCTCGACGTCGGCGTCGCCCGAAAGGTTGGTAACCAGGCGGTGCCCAAGGTCCTTCACGTCCTGCGTCTTCTCCTGCACCCGGGCGTTCTTGCTCTGCGAGAAGAGCTGCACATAGTGGTTGACTACCTTGATGACCGCCTGCTTTGCGGTGCAGCCGCTTTCGATTTCGCGCACCATCTCACCGGAGAACTGCTCATCCTTCAGCATCAGCAGATGCGAGCTGAAGATCAGCGAGGCAACGTCGGCGTAATCGCTCTCGATGGCAACCTGCAGCGACTCCAGCTGACTCTGCGTGGCCGAGAGCGACTGGTGAAAGCGACGCAGCTCTTCATCACGATTCTCACCGGTGCAACCGGAGTCGGCATCACCCATGTCCGGTTGCACCGGCAGCTCTTCGCCACGCACGCCAAAACTCACCGAGGTGCCAAGCGCCACCCCGTCCGAAGCGGACCGTCCCACAAAGACGCGAATATCTTCTTGAGAGACCTGGCGATCTGTCTCGGTGTGACCGGCGTGGATCTCCATCAGGATTTCCACGTTCTCCAGGGTGGCTGCCAGCTGACTGGCGATGGCCTGGATGGCGCGCGCGTCCTGTACGTCGAAAAAGTCGGGGCGATGGTGTTGCAGCGACATGACGCCGATGCGGTTCAGCCCGCGCTTGATGGGTACCGCCAGAAACGACTCGTACTGCTCTTCCCCGATGTCGGGGACCGCCTTGAAGTAGGGGCTCTTGCTCGCGTGCGCCTCGCGAATGGGACGCAGCTCCTTGAGGGCGCTACCCGATATTCCCTCACCAATCTGCAGATGAACCTTTCCAACCGATTCGGGATTCAGCCCGCGCGTGGCGCGCAGTACGAGAACGTCTGCCTCTTCGTCGTAGAGGTAGATTGAGCAGACGTCCGATTCCATGTGTCCGGCGATGCGATCGACCACGTCCTGCAGGAAGCCACCCATATTGGTTCGCTTCTCAAACAGGCCCGACAACTCGCCTATGCTCCAGATGAGCTCAACGTTATTCTTTCTCATAAGTTTTGCGGCTGCATTGTAGCACAGGAGAGCAAAATTTGGTACCGAGCCGGTTCGTGCTATACCAGCGAGGAGAGACGCCCGCGGATGAACTCCGATTTTTCCTTCAATCCAACCGAGCCGGTCTCCATCAGCACTACCTGCGGGCGCCGCGGATCCAGCCGTACACTGCCGCCGGCGCTCTCCAGAAGCCGCAGAAGCTTGTCGGTGCTGATGCGCGCGAGCTTGGCAAACTCGATCTCCACGTGTCCTTTGCGCTCTTTCAGGCTCGAAACGAAGAGTTTTCGGCAGATAATGCGAATTTCCGCGAGCGAGAGCAGGCTGTTTACCTCCTCCGGCAGCGGCCCGTAGCGGTCCTCAAGCTCTCCCTGCACGGTCTCGAGCTCCGTCTCCGTGCCCACCGAGGCAATGCGCTTGTAGACCTCCATCTTCTCGGTAGGATCGTCCACGTAGCTGTCGGGGATGTAGCCGGTGTAGTCGAGTTCGAGGTAGACCTCGGGCGGCTGATCATCCTTCTCGCCCTTCTCCAGGTTCCGGATCGCCTCATCGAGAAGCTTGATGTAGAGGTCAAAGCCCACCGAGAGGATGTCGCCGCTCTGCTGCCGGCCGAGCAGGTTTCCCGCGCCGCGAACCTCCAGATCCTTCAACGCGATCTTGAAGCCGCTTCCGAGCTCGGTGTAGTCGGAGATAATCTGAAGCCGCTTCATCGCCAACTCGGAGATAACCCGGCGGTCCGGATAGAACAGATAGGCGTAGGCTGCGCGCCCCGATCGCCCCACCCTTCCGCGCAGCTGGTAGAGCTGGGCGATGCCGTACATGTCCGCCCGATCGATGATGATGGTGTTGACGTTGGGGATGTCGATGCCGTTCTCGACGATGGTGGTCGAAACCAGCACCTGAAAGCTGCCGTGAATGAAGCGGTGCATGATGTCTTCCAGATCACCGGCGGACATCTGCCCGTGTGCGGACTCAATCAGCACCTCCGGCAGAAGCCGGGTGAGAAACCGGTGGACCTCCTGCAGGGTCTCGATCCGGTTGTGCAGGTAAAACACCTGGCCCCCACGCGCCACTTCGCGGCGGATCGCCTCGGCCACCTTCTCTTCGGAGAACGCCTCGATGTGGGTCTCGATGGGAAGCCGGTTGTGCGGTGGGGTGTTCAGAATCGACATATCGCGGATCTTCAGCAGCGACATGTGCAGGGTGCGCGGAATGGGCGTGGCGGTAAGCGCGAGGGCGTCCACCGAGGTCTTGAGCTCTTTGAGCCGCTCCTTGTCCTTGACGCCAAAGCGCTGCTCCTCATCGATGATCAAGAGCCCCAGGTCGCGGAACAGCACGTCCTTCTGCAGCAGGCGGTGGGTCCCCACCACTATGTCCACCTTGCCGTCGGCAATGGCGGCGAGGGTCTTCTTCTGGTCCTGCTTGGAGACAAAGCGCGAGAGCATCGCCACCTTGATGGGAAAACTCTGGACGCGCTCGGAGAGGTTCTCGTAGTGCTGCTCCACCAGAATGGTTGTGGGTGCCAGAAAAGCGACCTGCCGCCCCGCGCTCACCGCCTTGAAGGCCGCGCGCAGCGCCACCTCGGTCTTGCCGTAGCCCACGTCGCCGCAGATGAGGCGGTCCATGGGAAGGGGGCGTTCCATGTCGGCCTTCACCTCGTCGATGCAGCGCAGCTGGTCCACGGTCTCCTCGTAGGGAAAGGCAGCCTCAAAGTCCAGCTGCCACTCGGTATCCGGCGGAAAGGCAAAGCCCTGCGAGCGTTTGCGCCTGGAGTAGAGCGCCACCAGCCGCTCGGCGAGGTCCTCAACGCTCTTCTGCACCTTGCTCTTGCGGTTCTCCCATCCCTTACCGCCGATGGTATCGAGCCGCGGCGGGGTTCCCCCGTGCCCGATGTAGCGCTGGATGAGGTTGACCTGCTCGATGGGGATGTAGATGAACTCCTGCGAGCCGTACTCCAGGTGGATATAGTCGCGCTCGTTGCCGCCGGCGGTGATGCGCCGGATCCCCAGAAATCGGCCGATGCCGTAGTTGATGTGCACCACGTAATCGCCGGGGCTGAGGTCCACAAAGGTGTCGATGGCCGAGCTCTCGGCGTGCTTTACCGAGCGGGGAACCCGTTTGCGCCGGCCGAAGATCTCGTTCTCCTGGATCACCGCGATCTTCAGCTCGGGCATGGCAAAGCCGCTGGAGATCGAGTCGGGAATCAGCGTGACGGAGAACTCGGAGAGCAGGTGCTGCAGACGGTGCATCTGCGCGTCGGTGTCGGCGAAGATAAACACCTGAAAGCCCGCGCGCTCGTACCCTACCAACTCTTCCTTGAAGAAGTCGATGTTGCCGAAGTAGGAACGCGGCGGATCGTAGGAGAAGGCGATGTGCGGTTGCGATGGATCGGCGAGACCGTGAAACTGCAGCCGCGCGGGCGCCGCGTCGAGCAGGGTCTGAAGCGGCGCCAGAAGGCGCTGCGGTTTTGGCACCGGTCTTGTGCGTCGTTCCTGCCGGTAGAGGGTCTCGTGCTCCTTGAGGATCGACTCCTCCTGCGCAACCAGCCGCTCGGAATCCACAAAACAGACCAGGGCACCCGGCAGAGCGTAATCGCGAAGCAGGGCGGGGTTCTCAAATGCAGTCGCGTACCACGACTCTTCACCGTCGGCGGCGGCGAAGGTCTGCAGCTGCTCCAGAAGCTCCTCGCCCCCGGGGGGCAGGCCCCGCGCCTCGGTAATCGCGCCGCGCAGCCGTTCTACGGTGTCCGCTTCCCAGATAACCTCGCGGATGGGCGTCAGACTCACCGCGGAAAGCTTGCCGACCGAGGTCTGGGTGCCGGCATCAAACCGCCGAATGTCTTCCACCTCGTCGTAACTGAAGACGATGCGTACCGCTTCGTCGTTCCCCGGCGGGAAGACGTCGAGCACTTCACCGCGCAGGGCAAACTCCCCGCGCACACCAACCCGCGGCACGCGGCGGTAGCCGTTCTGCGTGAGCGTCTCGGCCATGGCCTGAGGGTCCAGCTGATGCCCCACCGAAACCAGCGCGCAACGGCGACGCAGCGACTCGACCGGCGGCAGAAAGCCCATCGCGGCACGAAGCGACGTCACCACCACCGCTTCCTCGCCTGCGGCAAGCATCCCCAGGGTGTGAACGCGCGCGCCAAAGACCCGCGAATTGGGTGGAACGGGGCTGTACGCCGCGGTTGGCCAGCCGGGAAAGAGCACCGAGTGCGTGCCGAAGAGCTCCAGATCGCGGAGCACAATTTCGGCCTCGTTCTCGGTGGCGGTGACGATGATCATCTGCCCGTGGAACTTCTGGTGCAGTTCGTGCAACAGCATGGTCACGCACGATCCGCGCGGCCCCGAGACGTCGATGGGACCCTCCGCCAGGCGGACGCGGTCAACCAGAGAGCGAAATGAGGGTGATGGATGAAGTTTTCGGCTGATTGCCGTCTGGAATAATGTTATCATAAAAGTGGCCGACAATAGTATGAGATGCGTATGAAAACTCGAAGAACCGTGTGTGCGCTCCTGCTCGGACTCGTCATCCCCGTTCTCTCAACGTGGGCGGTGGATGTATCGATTCGCTTTCACGACCAGACGGTCTACTTCCCGGAAAGCGACATCCACATTCAGGTCACCGTTACCAACACCACACCGGACACCTTTCGCTTCCGGCTGGCGGATAACCGCATCTTCAACCTGAACTTCGACGTGCGGAACCTGACAAACGTGGCCCTCGAGACCGCCCCGCAACTTACCACAGACCGGTTGTCCGTTCAACCGGTGTTTTTCCGCGAGGTGGTGCTCGAGCCCGGTGAGCAGTTCTCGTTCATGGAGCGACTCGGCGCGTACGTAGAGGTAGTGCAACCGGGTATGTATGTGGTGCAGGCGCACTTCTTCCCCGAGCTGATCCGCCGCACCGGCTTTGAGCGTGCACCCGTGCACATCGCCTCAAACCGTCTGGCACTCTCCGTGCGACCCTCGCCGCGAACCGTGGATGAACAGATTGCCGCCCGACTGGACTTCCAGACCGGCGAAGTACTGCGCCGGTCGACGTTGCCCCCCGATCAGGTGGTACGGTACACCATCTCCGCCTTGCAGCAGGGCCAGTGGGAACGATTCTTTCTCTATCTCAACCTCGAAGCGCTGCTTCGCCTGGATCCCGCTCGCGAGCGACGGTTTCTGGCCCTCTCCGCCGAGGATCGTCACCGCGCCATCGCCGATTTCCGCCGCGAACTGCAGACCAATATGATCGATAACACCCAGATAACCGCGAGTCCGCGCAGCTTTGAGATCATGCGGACCACCTTTGATCGCGACCGTGGTCAGGTAGTTGCACACCTTCGCTTCCCCGCCGACGGGTTCACGGAGGTACGGTCCTACACCTACCACTTGCATCGACGCGACAATATATGGGAAATTGTGCGCTACGATGTCACGTTTATCGGCACCGAGTAACAGACCGCCCGGCAGCAAAGGTTGCGACAATTCATGAAGGTTCTCCTGGTTGCAGAACGTGAAGAAATTCGTGAACAGCTTGAACGCCACTTCACACCGCTGGGTCTGGAGCTGATTCAATACTGGAACCCCATCAAGGCGATGGACAACATCGACGAGATCGATCCGGACATCGTCCTGTTCAGCGCACGCGACTTTCCCCGCCACTGGAAACCGTTTCTGACCTTCCTGAGAAACCACCGAACCCGGTATACCTCGGTATTCATCCTGCTGAAACCAACCGATTTCGCCTTTGAAGAAGCGTCGAAGGCGCAGCATCTGGGCGTTAACGGCCTGGCCGAAGACACGTTTTCCAACCGTGATGAGGTCAACCGGCTGCGAGATCTGATTGTTCGCTACAAGGAAGTGCGCGATCTTCGCAAGAACAAGCGCTTCGTGCCCCACCCCGAAGACCGGATCGAGTTCATCTTCTCCCATCCACGAACCATGCAGTTTGTCACCGGCCGCGTGGAAGACATCTCGGCAACCGGGTTGCGCTTTATTCCCGACCGACCAACGATTATCGAATCGATCGAATCCGATACCACCCTGCGCCACTGCTCGCTGCGCCTCGGCGACACGATCCTCAACCTCACCGCCCGGATCATCCGCAACGATGGCGCCCTCAGCATTTCCTTTTACGACATAAAAACGGACGTGCGCGACAGCATCGACTGGTACCTCTACGACCACCCCAAGCGCGAACTGAGCACCATCAGCCACGGCTGACCCTGAGCAATGCTTCGTTGACATCTGCCCGGAGCGGGCCTACAATCAGGTATGGTCGCAGAACCCAAACTCCTGGAAGCCCTTCCACTGCACGAGATCATTCGGTGCGCATCCGCCGGAAACTACCAGGGACGCAGCACTGCGTACGATGGTGCCGCGCGCCGGCATCCCTACGATTCGTCGCGGATCCTTCTGGTCCCCTCACCGATGGACCACCTTCATCTGATTCTGGAGTTTCAGATTGCCGACATTCTGCACGCCGAGCAACTGCACAGTGTTGCCGCCGAGACCGGTGAGAGCCTGCAGATCATGCGGTTGTGGGTTCGCCACGGAAGCGTTGGGGTGCGCATGGAGCCATTCCGCGTTGAGGCTCGCTCATGAGTTCTCTCAGCGCCTCCGCTGAACGCGCCACGCGGAAGGCTGCAGCCGGTCACGCCGCTCTCCGGTATCACCCGGAGCCCATGTTTTTCACCGCCGACGGCAGCAGCCTCGCGTGCACTCTCTGCCCGCACAACTGTACCATCCCCGAGGGAGGCTTTGGCCGCTGTGGAGTGCGAGGAAACCGACAGGGCGAACCCTTCCTTCCCTACGCCGGAAAAGCAACCGCCCTTGCGGTCGATCCGGTGGAGAAGAAGCCACTCTACCACGTGCATCCCGGTACCTCGCTCTATTCCATCGGGTTTCTCGGTTGCCCGCTTCACTGCCCGTTCTGCCAGAACTTTCGCATTTCGCAGTCAACCCGAGCCGCCACCCGCGACATCACGCCCCAGGAAGCCGTGGATGCCGCCCGGGAAGCGGGCTGCGCAGGAATTGCCTACACCTACAACGAGCCGGTCATTCACATTGAGTTTGTTCTGGAGACGGCGCAGCGGGCCCAGGAGGCCGGGCTGGTGAACACCCTGGTAACGTCCGGCCAGATCAACCCCAAACCCGCCCGACGCCTCTTCTGCTCTATGGACGCTGCCAACATCGATCTCAAGAGCTTCCAACCGGAGTTCTACCGGAACGCTCTGGGGGGTCACCTGGACTCGGTCAAGGAGGCAATCCGGATTGCCGTTGAGTGCTGCCGCCTGGAGGTAACCACTCTGGTAATTCCGGGAAAGAACGACAGCGACGAAGAGATCGACGCAATGGCCCGTTTTCTTGCCGACCTCGATCCCACCATTGCCTACCATCTCTCGGCCTACTTTCCCTCGTACCGCTACGAGGACGCTCCCACGCCGCCGGCAACCCTTCTGCGACTTGCCGAAGTTGCCCGCGCCCACCTGCCCTTTGTCTATTTGGGTAATATGGCCCACGACAACAACACCTACTGTCACCAGTGTGGCGAGCTCTGGATCACGCGCCACGGATACCACACCGCGGTCACCGGCATCGAGCACGGGAAATGCACCAAGTGCGGGGTCGATGCCCCCATCACCGGGGTGTGAAGGTGTTGACATAGAACTCCGAATTCAGTAAGGTAGGCGTCGTTCTGAATATTCCCCTGTAGCTCAGCTGGTAGAGCGGGTGGCTGTTAACCACCAAGTCGTTGGTTCGAGTCCAGCCGGGGGAGCTTCTTCAGACATACCGCCCTGCGAGGGGCGGTTTTTTTTGGTTGACGGGGATGTTTCGGTATACGGTCAGTCGAGGTCGAGTGCGACTCGCAGCGCACGGTCAAGCTCGTCAAGTTTCTGGTCATCGAGTAATCCAAGAAAATCCGTCAGATCCGCCTTTGCCACACTGACCAATCCGTCGCAGTGGACCGCGCACGGCTGCTTCATGCCTTCATCGACCCCAATTTCCACCTGAGAAGACAACCCGATTCGACTCGAGTATACCGGAGCGCAGATCACCGAGGCGTACGCGGAATCAATCAGAACCTGTCGACTGACCACCACAAACGGTCGCCGGCGTTTCGGGTCCCTCTTCCCCGGTCTCTTCACCAGGTAGATTTCTCCTCGTCTCATTCGCCTGCCTGGTAGTTCAGCGTGTCGAGAGCTTCTCTATTGAGCTCGTCCTCGTGCTCGTTGATCAGTTGAAGCTCGTGTTGATCTCGAATCGCTTTCTGCTGATGCCGAATGTACTGCCACGTTGCTTCTTCGATAAACGATGATCGGCTGCCTGGATCGGAAAGCCGCGAGAGAGCGGCGAGCAGTTCTCTGGACAAGGAAACCGATGTTTTGACTCTCATGATCTCACTGTACCACGGTTCTTACCACGATTCTACCACCACTGTCCTCAATTACTGCTGTTACCGAAACCCGATATCGTTGTTTTTCTGATAGCAGCGATAAGAATCGAAATCGCGTGCGGGAGCCCTATGAAACGGATTGTGTTGGGTTTGGTGTTCTCGGTGGTGCTGGCAGCAGCGGTCCCTGCGGCGCCGGATCTCCATGCGCGTACCACCGACGGTCGCGCCGTGGTTCTGCACGCCGACCGCACCTGGCGCTTTGCGGGTGAAGGCGCAAGCCGGCGAAGGATCAACCTGACGTCGCTGGATGTACCCCTTGGGGTCGCCCACATCGCGCAGATTGCTCCGTGGCTTCTTGACGAAGCCGTATTTTCCAGCGGGTTGCGGGTTGAACTGCTCCCTACGGACGGTGATATCGCCGATCTTGTGCTCTACCAGGCGGTGGACTCAACCGGCTCCGCGCAGACCGTGATTCGCCTGCGGGTGCACGGTGATGGAGGAAGTCAGGTGAGTATCTCGCCGTAGTGCCACCACGCACGGCTGTGTCCGCCCGCGGATCGAGGACTCAACTCCATGAGCCGTCGTACCCGCTCGCCGGTTGGCGGGTGTGTTCGCAGCCATCCGCCCTGCTCTGCCGGAGCTGCTCCAAAGAGCTGCCGCCACGGGGACGAGCTGGCTTGATCGATGGTACGAAGGGCGGAGGCAAGGCCGAGAGGATCTCCGGTCAGGACCGCGGCCCGGGCGTCAGCCGCATACTCCCGGGTGCGCAGCAATGCGAGCTGCAGCAGGACGCTGACCAGCGGTGCGCCAAAGAGCAGCGCGATAAACCCGGGCGGAATCGCAACCCCGCTCATCAGCATCACCGGAAAGAAGAAGAAAAGCGAGAACCAACCGACGTTGCTCAAGAACCCGGTCATGGCCCTCACGGTTTCCGCCAGACGAAAGAGGTGCAGGTCGTTGTGCTGAATATGCGCAACCTCGTGAGCCAGCACCCCAGCGACCTCTCGCTCACTGAGAGAGTTCATCAGTCCGGCGGTGACAAGAATTGCCGGTTCCTGCCGCGAGCCAAAGGTCATTGCATTCATCATGGGCGACGCGCTGAAGTAAATGCGAGGAGTCGACGCGATCGGGGCTGACGCACAGAGCCGTTCCACGAGGTCAAAGAGCCACGGCGCCTCGGGGTAACGAAGCTCACGAGCATCGGCCGGCCGCAGGTTTCCCGCCATGCGGGACGCGCGCCACACCGAGACCGCGCCCACAAACCCCAGCAGAATCATCCCCGTCCGCCCCAGCACCAGCGACCCCACCAGCAGCAGCAACGCCGCCAGCGCGCCGGTAATTGCCAGAGTCTGAAGGTTGGCCCATCGGTATCGGTACATCGGATCGGTTTTCTTCTGCATCGCAATCTCCCTCACAATACATTGCAAGAAGCGTGCCGATCGAAGAAATAGCGCGTTCTGATTGATATTTATCTTTAGGATAGAGAGTTACCTTCCGCACGGTTTTAACCCTCGTGACCCACCTTCGTTCCGAAGAGGTCGCAAGTGGGTCAAGATGAAACAGTGGTGCCGCTCTCCCGGTGATGTCGCGCCACCGAAAGATCACCGATCACCACCTGCCCTCGGCGTGTCGCTGCACCCGCTTCCGGTTGCCACCCGGTTGCCGCCACCGCCCAACGGCGCTATGATTCTGGAGACCACCGTCCTCGTGGACGCATGTTGGTCACCCGGGAGGAAGTCATGACCCGAACCGCCGTTCTGGTAATTTGTGCACTCGGTATTGCTGCCCTGCCGCTCGCGGCCGATACCGTCGCCGAGCTCGATCGCCTTCACGAGGCAGACCGGCACGAGCAGATCGTTTCCCTGGTCAACGCCCAACTCTCCGCCGCGCGCACCAACGCCGACCGGGCTGCCCTGCTCTGGCGCCTCTCGCGCGCCCAGCTCACGCTGGCGGATTACGGCCGGTGGAAGGGCGAAATGAGTGACTCCGACGCTACGGAGCTGTTGCGAGAAGCAGAAGCGAATGCGAAACGAGCAATTGACCTCGATTCCCGCGCCGCAGAGCCGCGGTTCTGGAAGGGTGCGGCCATGGGGCTTCGGGGACAGATTCGCGGCGTGCTCAACTCGCTCTTCATGGCCTCCGACGTCCGCGACTACGCGGTCGAAGCGATCGACCGCAACGACCGCTACGGCGAGGCGTACTATCTGTTGGGGCAGCTGTTTCGTGAACTCCCCGGCAGGCCCTTGTCGTTTGGGAACCGGGATGCCGCGGTTTCGTTGTTGCGCAAGGCGGTAGACCTTCACGAGCAGGAGTATCGTGACGGGGTGGTGGGTGTGCGATACTTTGACAACTACACCCAGCTGGCCGATGCCCTCTGGCGGCGCAACAATTCCGCAGACCGGCGCCGCAGAAACCACGCCCAGGCCGCAGACCGGTACCGCAGCGCCTCAACGCCCCTTGAACGAGGCAGCACCTTCGAGGGTTCGCAGCCGCTGCCGTCGGGGAGCGACCGGGAAGAGGCGGTCAGACTGGTGGAGATGGTGGTGCGGGAACTCTCCCGGGTATCCGAGCCAACCACCCGCGACCGCAAAGACCTGGAGTCGGCCCGGAAGTTATTGTCCGACTGGCGCTGAGTCGGGCAGCCCGCCGGCCACACGGCGATCGGACCGAGGGCGATCGGCCACTACGCAGACCCGGCCCGGCGACAGCCGAACAATGCGCGTGTCGGGGCTCCACGGGCTCGGGCTCATGAGATCGCGCAATTCTTCGGGACGAAACCCTTTCTTGATCGAGATCTCACCGTCTACCCGGGAAAAGCTGTTTCGCAGGAACAGCGCCGCGAAGAGCCGGAATCCCACCAAAGAGGCGTTGGAGCGCAGCAGGTCGTTGGCGATGAAGCGACGGGCACCGGTATCGTATACCGCCTGAAGGAGGGCGGGAAACTCTTCGTCCGGCACGTGGTGAAGCACGTGGTTGCAGATGACGTAGTCGTGCTCGCCCAGCGCTTCTCCAACCTTCACCTGCACAACGTCGATCAGCGGTTCCGAAGCGCACCAGCGCCGCGCGCACGCCACAACGCGCGGGTCGTGATCTGCCGCGGTCACCCGCACCCGAAGGCCCCTCTTTCGAGCCCGGGCCACCAGCCACCGCGCGATGTCACCACCACCGGCTCCCAGGTCGAGCACACGATACTCGCGCCCGGGCTCCAGGTCGTTCAGCAGATACCGGGTCAGCACGGTACCTCGTCGGGAAAGCAGTGCGTTTACCAGAACAAACTGTCGCAACGTGCGCTCGAGAGCGGCGGAATCGCTCTGCGGATCATCCATCAGCTCACGCTCGGTGGAGCGCCGCGCGGGGTACGCCGCCACCAGGTTACCCCCGAGCCAGGGTCATGCGCGCCGACTCGATGGTGAGGCCGGGCCCAAAGGCAACGGCAAATACCGAACCTTCGGCCTGCCGTTCCAGCATTCGCTTCAGGACAAAGAATATGGTGGCGGAACTCATATTGCCGTAGTCACGCAGAACCGCAAAGGAGTCCTCGAGCGCATTGGGCTGCAGATCCAGGGCGGTTGCCACCCGATCGAGAATGGCCCGTCCGCCCGGGTGGATGGCCCACCACGCCGTATCGCCGGTTGCATCGCCGGTCGTGGGTTCCTCTGCCATGGTGTCTCGAACAATCGCCGCAATATCACGCTTGATCAGGCGAGGAACATACGCGGAGAGACGCATGTCAAACGCAATATCACCGAGACGCCACGTCATGGCCGAATCGCTTTCAGCCAGTATTCGCGAGAAAAACCGGTCGAGCCGAAGCGCGGTACGTCCCGTCACCGGCGGCTCCGCGGACACCAGGGCGGCGGCAGCGCCGTCGGCAAAGAGGGCGTTGGCCACCATGGTATCCTGCTCCGGTTTGAACTGAAAGTGCAGCGTGCAGAGCTCCACATCGGCAATCAGGACGCGAGCGGAAGGATCGGCGCTGCAGATGGTGTGCGCAAGCTTCATCGCCGGAAACCCGGCATAACAGCCCATGAAGCCAATGTGGTATCGGTGGATTCGATCCGACAGCCCGAGGGTGGTCACCAGGTGATAATCAAACCCCGGAGCGGAGAAACCGGTGCAGCTCACGGTAATCAGATGGGTAATCGTACTCCGGTCAAGCTCGGGCAGCGCGGTCAGCAGCCCGGACACCGCCTCTGCTGAGAGCCGGTTTGCCCAGGTAACAAACAGGTCATTGCGCGCCGAAACGGTTGGCTCGGGCAGCAGGCTCTCGTGTGCGACAAAGAACTGGTACTGATCCACCGGTTTTCCGTAGTCCTCGATTACCGAGTGACGGCGATCGATCATGGTCCCCTGGTAGATTCGGTCCAGAAACGCGCGTTCCTTGTCGCCGTAGAGCGGCAGCCCCTTCATGAAATCAAGGGCCAACTCCTGCGGATACGAGGTCGGCGGAACAGCGGTCTGGATGGCGTGCAGCCAGACCCCTTGGTTTGTTGACATCATCGTGCGGTGAAAGTACTTTCTGCTGCAACGAAAGGCAACATGAGAAAAAAACGAGCGACCATAGCCCCCATTACCGACGAACAGCTCTCCCGCCCCGAGGCGAAGCGAGATTATAACCGGGCCCTCTTCGCGGTGGTGGCTCCTCGCTACGACGCTGCCACCAGAGGCCTCTCCTTTCGCGCCGACGAACGCTGGAAGCGCACCCTGCTCGAGTTGCTTCCCGATCCAGAGCACTGTTCAGCCGCACTCGACCTCGCCTGCGGCACCGGCGACATCGCGCTCCTGCTCGCTGAGAAGTACCCCGCTGCAGCCGTGACAGCAGTTGACCTCACCGAGGAGATGCTCGTAATCGCGCGCCGCCGCGGTTCGGCCGCAGGGCGCCGCACCCTCCGCTTTCTGTGCGCAGACATGAACGACCTTCCAATGCCGGCCGAGTCGGTGGATGTGGTCACCGGCGGGTATGCGCTGCGAAACGCCCCCGACCTGCAGCAGGCGCTCTTCGAGGTGTTTCGGGTTCTGCGGCCCGGAGGAACCGCTGCCTTTCTGGATTTTGCCGCTCCCGACGGGCGGGTGGCCCGATCGGTCCGGATTGCCCTTCTGACCGTCTGGGGAAGAATCTGGGGACGGCTTCTGCACGGCAACCCGCACGTTTACGCCTACATTGCCCGCAGTCTTCGCCACTACCCGTCGAGTTCCGACCTCACCGCGTTGCTTGGTCGCATTGGCTTTGCGGAGGTTAACACCCGGAAGCTGTTTGGCGGATTCCTCGCGATCACCTGGATGAAGAAACCCCGCGAGGCAGCGTGAGCATGGCGAAATGACGAGCCATGCCACCACGGAGCGGTGATTGCAGCGCACGCGCTATGAGCGCCGAGCGAATCGCGTCTCTGATACTGCCCCGCAGCGTTCCCACCGTCATTCCCGCCCACGCCCTGCGGGTTGAGACCGCCGCGGCCCCAACGCGATGGCGATGGTAGCGGCGCGCCGCCTCTGACCACCCGGTGTGGCTATTCTCTGCGGCGCCAGCGGCGATCAGGTCGGAGGCCGCCTCCGCATCGGCAAACCCCGTGTTCATGCCCTGCCCACCAATGGGACTCATGGTGTGCGCAGCGTCTCCAACCACAAACACCCGTCCGTCGGCAAAGCGCTTGAGCCGACTCCACGACGGCTGAAAGCTGCTCTGCCACCGCCGGTCCGCGCGGTCAAGCCGGATGCCGGTGCGCCGCTGAACCATCGATTCCAGGTCAACTCCCCCTTCGGGACCGATCTGCGATTGGTAGCCCACGCCATCCGGTATGTCCCGTTGACCCAGCTGTACGACCCAGCGGCGAAGCCCATCGGGTAACGGAAACGATTCCACCGCGCCGTCGCGCGTGAACCAGAGGTGCGCTTCGCACCCGAGGCTGCCCTGATCGGCCATGTCGGCCATGAAGAAGTTCTGGGGATAGCGCCCCCCTCGCCGGCGAAATCCCAGTGAAAG
>REDM01000043.1 GCA_007693485.1 Spirochaetaceae bacterium | reverse complement strand
TGTTCTCGCCGGACGGGTTTCGCGTGGTGGAGGATTCCAACCACAACGCCAACCTGGGCATTCAGTTGATTGACTCGATCATCGAGCGGCGGGGAATCCTCGACCTCTCGGAAGGGGCGCGGAAGTTCGCGCGGCGCACTGCACGCAAAAAGGGAAAGGTGGTTCTCGACTCCTTCCTGTACAACGCCAACGCGCGCAAGGGATGGAGCGTACCCAACCAGTACTGGACCCCAGGTGTGCTCTCACCCATGCCCATCGCCGGGAAATACTACATGGTCTATGGAAATGACTTCATTCCCCCACGAGAGCTCGGACGACAGAACAGCGCCCGCATGATCCAGGAGCTGATCATCGACAACGCAGGCTTCTGTCGGTTCCACCGCACCTGGGCGGAGGAGATGATCCCCGAGATCATCGAATCGCTCTTTGGCCTGAAGGAAGAGTTCCTGGCAAACATCGCCATCACCGCGAGCCGCATCAACAGTCGCAACTCATCGATCTTCTGGGAGTCGGAACGGAACATGGACTACGTGCTCACCTTCCTCAAGCGCAAGCGCGACGTAGACGGCTGCACGGACCCCGAGCTGCTGCACTGGATCGAACGCTTTGAGACCAACAAACACGAGGCGGCCCTGGAGTTCTGGTACGAGATGCACAAGGGAACCCACGAGAGTCTGCGGGAGTTTGAGTAGGCGCGGGCGGCTGCTTTTGCGGCCGCACTCGTTTTCGCTGGACCCTCACATGGTATGACGTTATACTGACCAGCGTCATGGACATCGAGTACCGAATCAACCAACCGGTCAGCGTCGACCAGTTCATCGACCTGTTGCACCGATCGACGCTGGGCGAGCGCAGACCGGTGAGCGACCGCGGCTGCATACAGGGCATGATTGACAACAGCAACCTGATGGTGACCGCGTGGCACAGCGCGAACCTCGTCGGCGTAGCGCGATCCATGACCGATTTCCACTACGCCTGCTACCTTTCGGACTTGGCGATCTGTCGAGCGTATCAGCGCATGGGGATCGGCAGGCGGTTACAGGCGATCACCCAGGAGCAGCTTGGTCCACGGTGTAAGCTGATTCTCATTGCCGCACCGGCCGCGGACACGTACTACGAGAACCTCGGTTTCGCCCGAAACCCGCGATGCTGGGTTCTGGACCGGGAGTCACAAATCCGCGAGTAACTGCACGATGGCCCGGTCTCAAAAAAGTGACCTCTGTTCGATTGGCGCGTGGGGCGGTACCATTCCCACAACGCGATTGACCGAGCCTTACGCGGAAGGAGTATCCAGTGATTGCGGCGTGCCGTGTTCTTCGCCCCAGGCGGCGAGTGAGGCAACCAGGGGAGCGAGCGACTCGCCGAGTTCGCTCAACTGGTACTCGATGTGCAACGGCTTTTCGCAAATCACGGTTCGATAGAGAAGGCCGTCGCGCTCGAGCGAGCGCAGCTGCCGCGCGATTACCCCGCGCTGAACCTGCGGAAGGGCGGCGCAGATCCCGTTGAACCGGTTGGTGCCGGTCCAGATGAACCAGAGGATGTTGGTTTTCCATCGTCCTCGAAGGCGATCGATGGTGAGAACAACGGGACACTGGTAGGTTTCTCCCGCAAATCGCCACGTGCGCATCGAATCGAACCTACCGGACAGAGTCCGCGTCGGTCAACGGGCGGATGGTACATCTCCAGGGAGGAAACGTTGATGGATACAGTACTGGTGTTGAAGGAACAGCTCGACGTGCTGTTCGCCGAAGCGCTTGGTGAACCGCGGGTTCCGTATCGGCTGTTCACCGACCACGAAGGGCTCATCGAAGCGCTTCAGTCGCTCGACGCAGAGACGGCGTCGCGACCGGTCACCGCGGACGACCCCACCAGTTCGATAGCGGCGCACTGCGAGCACCTGCGGTTCTCGGCCCGGGCGTGGGGCGCGTGGCTCGAAGGCAGCAGGGAGCCGGTTGACTGGAGCACAAGCTGGAATGTTTCGTCGGTCGGCGAGGAGGAGTGGCGCACCCTGGTGGAAGATCTGCGAATCTCCTTTGAGCGAACGCTGGACACTGTGCGCGCGGTGAACGAGGGAACGCCCGAGACCATCGGCGGAATGGTTGGTCTGGTGGCCCATACCGCCTACCATATCGGGACAATCAGGGAGAAGCTTCGGGCTCTCGCGCGCGGGTAGGTTGGCGGGGCCAATTCCGCAATCGCGGTCAAACGTGATTTCATGAGTTCCGGGTATCGTTGCCATATTCTGATGGAAGGACACGATGGATCCGGTAGCACGAGCGCTGTGGTTTATAGAGAGTCACCTGGAGACTCAGTTCACGCTGGACGACGTGGCCCGCGTCGCGTGCGTGTCGCGGTTTCACCTGTGCAGAGTGTTTGCATCCGTGACCGGCATGGCGGTAATGCAGTACGCCCGAGCTCGCAGACTCGAAGAGGCTGCGGTTCGACTGGCTGCGCGGCCAAACGAGCCGATTCTGGATACGGCAGTTGCCTACGGGTTTGAATCGCACGCGGCGTTTACCAGAGCCTTCTGCAATCACTTCGGCGTGCCGCCCCGGATTCATCGTTTTGCCTCCCATCGCTATCCAAACACTCGCAGGGAGGTTATGGCGATGAGTAAGGAGATAGGAACGAAGGTAAGGCCCACACGGCTGGCCGAGCGCGCCGGGTTTACGGTTGCAGGAATCAGCAGACGGTACACTTGGGAGACGAACGACGGGATCCCCGCGCAGTGGGCGCTGTTCTCACCGCGCATCGCGGAGGTACCCGGGCGTTCGGGATGGACGACGTACGGTGTGTGTTCGAACAGCGACGACACCGGGGCGTTTGACTATCTGTGTGGCGTGGAGATAGTGCCCGGGACCACGCCTGGGCGAGAGTTCCATGTGGTGGCGGTTCCGGCCGCCTACTATGCCGTCTTTGTCCACGAAGAGCACGTATCGACGCTGAAAGCAACGGTGAACAGCATATGGAACCACTGGCTTCCCGACTCCGGATACCGCGCTGCGGAAACGCCCGACTTCGAAGTCTACGACACCCGGTTCGATCCGGACACCGGCTTTGGAGGGGTGGAAGTCTGGGTACCGATCGTGCCGTAACCCCGTTCGAATACACCCCCGGCGATCAGCTGCCGGCTACATCGTTGATCACTCTCGCGACCTCGTCCGCCTGCGAGAGCATGGCCAGGTGCCCGGCGTCTGCGGCGGCGCGCGCTGGATTGGTAAGTCGGCGCAGGTACCGCCGCTGCCACGATGGTGGCACGCTCTGGTCGCGGCTGAGGGTGATGTAGGTTGAAGGGACTTCGGCGCTCGGGCCGGGAACCCTGGTCAGAAGAGGCTCGGCCCGCTGCGCGGTGAACCGCTCGAGCACCAGTTGCGAGTCGTCGGCGGTGAGATCGTTGCAGTACTCCCGTTCGATCATCGCATCGGTCGGCCGCATCCCTTGCTGATTCCCTTTGCACAGATGCCGCAGAATCCACCGCTGCGGAACGGGCAGTGCGTCTACGAAGGAGCCGTTCTCCCGCGGGATGACGGCTGAGAGATATACCACATGAGACAAGCGGCTTCCGAGGCGATCTGCGAGCAACCCGGACAACACCCCCGCCCACGAGTGCAGCACCAGAATGATCGAGCCATCGCCGCGGTCTGAGAGTGCCTTCATGACTACATCTGCACACCATTGCGGCGTGGCGCCCTCTTCGCCCAGCGGCATCTCCACCGGCAGAGCCGGCAGACTCAGTTTCTCCGTCACGCGATCCCATACCCACGCGCCGGTACCTG